>NZ_JBEPXO010000069.1:0-21242 GCF_041641895.1 Salinigranum sp.
GCCGTCGCACGCTCGAGGCGGTTCCCTCCGACATCGACCACTCACACGGCACCACGGTCGGCCGAACTATCGCACTCAACGACATCACCGAACGCGAGGCCCGCCGCCAGCGCCTCGAGGTCTTCAACCGCGTCCTGAGACACAACCTCCGGAACGAGATGAACGTCGTCGTGGGCCGCGCCAGTGACCTCGCGGAGTCGCTCCCCGAACCCGAAGCGGCCCACGCCCGGACGGTTCACGACCGTTCGAAGGCGCTCGTCGCCCTCAGCGAGAAGGCCCGCGCGTTCGAGGAGGCGCTCGACGACGCCGGCACCACGTCGTCGGTTTCCCTTGCTACCGTCGTCGCGGATGTCGTCGACGACGTCCCCACCGCGAACGTAGACGTGGACGTTCCCCTCGAACTCACCGTCGAGACCAACGAAGAGGTCCTCCGGACCGTTCTCGCCGCCGTCGTGGACAACGCCGTCGAACACAACGACAGTCCTGTCCCCCGGGTCTCGGTGACAGCCCGAACGACGACCACCGACGGCGGCGACGGTGACGACGCCGTGGACGACGTCGTCGTCGAAGTCGCGGACGACGGACCCGGCATCCCCGCGTACGAACTCGACGTCCTCGCCGACGCCGGGGAGACGTCGCTCGAACACGGGAGCGGTCTGGGTCTGTGGATCATCGAGTGGGGGAGCTACTGGCTCGGTGCAGACCCCGAGTTCGAGACGGGCGACCAGGGGACGACAGTCCGGTTCCGGCTCTGAAGTTCAGCTCTGTTCCGTGCCGTCGACGAGTTCGCGGATGGAGTCGACGGGAACCGAGACGTCCCGGTCCCGCCACGTCGTGAGCGCCGCGTCGGCCGCCTCGAGCGAGAGTGCGTCCCGTTCGACGGCGCGAGCGACCAGGCCGACCGTCCCCGTGGTATGGACGCCGTAGCTCGAAGCGACGGCGCGGACGTCCCGGTCGTCCGTCGCGAGTGGCACGCCGGCGGCCCACGCCTGATACAGCACCGACGCCTCCCCCGTGGCGAGACGGTCGAAGAACTCGGGCTTCCGTTGTCGGACGAGTGACCCTGCTACGGTGATACCGCCAGCCGACGACGTGTCGAGCGGGTCGGAGAGGCCGTCGAGCGCTCGCGTGAGGCTGTCGAATCCCGCGTCGACGCCTGCGTCGAGTTCGGCGCGGACCGCGTAGGAGGTGCGGGGGTTCTCGACCGTCTCGGGGACGACGTCGACGACGTCGGCGACCGCGAGGTGTGCGAGTACCGTCGCGTCGAGGTAGAGCCGGTCGAACCCCGACTCGGCGTCGGTCATCTGACCGCGCGGACGACGTCGAGTTCACGCCGTGCCGTCTCGTCGTCCGCGCTTCCGAGCCGGAGTTCGACGCTCGACGCGCGGAGCCTCTCGCATAGCTCGAACCGCGAACAGTTCGCCCGCTCCGCCGCCTGCCCGAGCGTCAACTCGCCGAGGGCGTACTGGCCGACAGCCGCGACGAGTCGCTCGTCCGTCTCGGTCGGACCCGGTTCTGTCATTCTGAGAGACGTACTCGGCCGTCGAGTATGAAAGTACGGTTCGACGCCCGCGTGGCCGCTCGTCGGTTCGGACGGGAGTCGTCCCGTCGGCGACGCCACCGCACCCGGGTCCGCGGGTCGTCCGTGGGGTCCCGGGTGGACGGTCGGGTCAGTGTCGTCCGCCGTCGCTCAGTTGCTCTGGATGCGCGGCGCGAGCATGTACGTGACCTGTCCCTGTCCCTCTGCGATGGAGTAGTGGAGTTTGACCGGGAACTCCTCGCCGAGTTCGACCGTCACCTCGGCGTCTTTCGGGATGGCCTTGTTCATGTCCTTGAGGTAGTCGAGCGAGAACAGCGAGTTCGCCGGACCGGCCGAGAGCGAGATGAGGTCGGCCTTCGTGAGCGTGAGGTCGACGTCGTCGGTGTCACCCTCCGCCTCGACGTGGAACGTCTCTTCCTCTTCGTCGACGCGCAGCGAGATGTGGTCCGAGACCATGTCGGCGGCCTTGATTCCCCGGTCGAGTTGTGCGCCCTCGAGGACGATGCTGGCGGGGAGGTCGAGGTCGGGGATGTCCGGTTCCTTCCGAATCGAGTCGGGGTCGATGAGCGCCAGCGTGTACGACAGCTGTGAGTCGGCCGTGTCGATCTGAATGTGGAGTTTGCGCGTCTCCTCGTTGAGTTCGAGATGCACGAGGTCGTCGGCGTTCGCCATCTTCGCAATCTCCTCGAGTCGGTTGAGGTTGACGCCGATGACCCCTCCGTCGGCCTCGTACGACTCGAACGCGGCCGCCTCCAGGGTGAGGTCGACCATCCCGACGTTCGCAGGGTCCACGGCCGTAATCGAGAGGTCGTCTTCGTTCAACCGAATCTTGCACTCCTCGACGAGGACGCTCACTGAGTCGAGCGCGTCGCGGAGCGTCGCGGCGCTCACGATGGCGTTGAACATGTACCCGCAGGTAGGATAGCGGTCTTAAAAATACTCCTGATTTGGCGTCTCTCGCGCGGGTCGTCGACGGCCGTGCGGTGCGGCGCGCTGCCCCACGTGGTACGCGGCCGGTTCGTTCTCGAACGGTTGACAGTCTCGATTAATAAAAATAATTTGAAGTGATAGCAGTCCGAACTGTCGCTGTCCTGTACATGCAGGACGTCTCCGGATGGTTTCGACTTCACCCACCTCCCCGGGTGACGCGACCACCGGGTCTTCCCCCTCCCCCCACCTTGTCTTCCAACCGTCATATCAGAACTGAGACACTGACGAGCAGCTGATGTGAGGCGCCGACGCCTCCGCTGAGCCTCCACCCGGTGCGCCCCGGCCGTCGCAAGCGGCCGTCCCTCGCATCCGATGTGCCTTTCCGGGTCGACGGCGTCGTCCGTAGTATGAACGCAGATTCGCCGGTCGGCCCCACGCGGGATCTGCCGGAGAGTTCGGTGAGGCACGTATGACGGGCAAGGACGAGTACTACAACCGCGCCAAGCAGGAGGGCTACCGCGCCCGCTCGGCGTACAAGCTCAAACAGCTAGACGAGGACGCGGGGCTGTTCGGCCCCGGAAACACCGTCGTCGACCTGGGCGCCGCTCCGGGCGGGTGGCTCCAGGTCGCCGCCGAGGCGGTCGGTCCCGAGGGCCGCGTCGTCGGTGTCGACCTCCAGCGCATCAGGCCGCTCGACCGCGAGGACGACGTCGTCGAGACGATTCGCGGCGACATGACCGACGAGGAGACCCGCGCGCGCATCACGGAACTCGTCGGCGAGGAGGGGGCGGACGTCGTCGTCTCCGACATGGCCCCGAACATGACCGGCGAGTACTCGCTGGACCACGCCCGGTCGGTCTACCTGGCGCGGCAGGCGTTCGAGACGGCCCTCGAGGTCCTCGCCACCGGTGGCGACTTCGCGGTGAAGGTGTTCGACGGTCCCGACGTCGCCGACCTCCGCGAGGAGATGGACGCGGAGTTCCAGTACGTCCGGTCGATTCGTCCCGACGCCTCCCGCGACGCCTCCTCCGAACAGTACCTCGTCGGTAAGCACCGCATCACGGCGCCCGTCCGTGCCGGCGACGAACTCGAGGTGGCCGTCGAGGACGTGGGAAGCGAGGGCGACGGTATCGCCAAGGTCGAGGGGTTCACGCTGTTCGTCCCCGGCGCCGACGTGGGCGAGACGCTCCGCGTCAGGGTGACGGACGTGAAACCGCGGTTCGGCTTCGCCGAACGGCTGGACTAGGCCTCGTCGCCGCGCCGTCCCTGCGACGGCCGCTCGACGATGAGGTCGAGTCCCAGCCGGGTCGCACAGTCGCCTCGCCACGCGCCCCGACACCGGCCGGTCGCGACGATGTCGGTGAACGACGTGTAACTCCCGCAGTTCGGGCATCGTACTCCCCGCTCCATCGCGTCGTCCTCGGAGAGACGGATTCTGCGGCGGTCGGACATACGTGGGCTACGGTAGCACGGGTGATAAACTAGCCCGGCAGTTCGGTCGGCCGCGGGGCGACAGGACGCCGGAGTCGGTCGATTCGACGGCTCGACGGCTCACTCACCGGCCCAGGGATTCGCCGCCGCCCGGTCGGTGCCGTCGCGCACGAACCGCACCACGGCGTAGACGAAGGGCGTGTCGACGACGGCGATGAGCAGTTTCAGGAGGTACTGTCCGACGGCGAGCGAGACGAGCACCGGGACCGGGAGCACCTGCCCCGTCCCGAGGAGTGTCGGGGCGACGAAGAACGCGACAGAGACGAAGAGCACCGTGTCGATGGCCTGAGACGTCGCCGTCGAGCCGACGTTGCGGAGCCACAGGTAGCTCCCGTCGGTGCGTTCCCGGAGCGCGTCGAAGACGACGACGTCCCAGTTCTGGCTGACGACGTACGCGAGCAGGCTCCCGGCGACGATGTTGGTGCTCGCGCCGAGCACCGTCGCGAACTGCGCGGGGTCGACGCTCGTCGGCGCGGCGGGTGCGAGGATGGTACTCCACACGAGCGCCAGGAGGACGAAGTTCATCGCGAACGCGACGTTGACGAGCACCTGCGCGGCCCGTTTCCCGTACAGCTCCGCGTAGCAGTCGGACGCGAAGAAGGTGAGCGCGTACGCGAGCGCCGCCCCCGGGAGGAACACCGTCGACCCGGTGGGGCCGAGCGAGACGGGTAGCGGAACGGCGAGCACCTTCGAGGCCGTCAACTGGGCGGTGACGAGTGCCGTGACGAACAGCGCGACGAGCGCCGTGCGAGCGGTCTCGCGCCTACTCATCCTCGATACGACCGTGACGCTTGTCGATTTCGTCGAGGAGGTCGAGTGTCTTCCGAATCGACGCCCGGATGGCGTCAGAGCGGTTGACGAACTTCTTGTCGTCGCCGACGTGTTCGTCCAGGTCGGCGAGCAACTCGTCGGGGACTTCGACGCTTATCTTGGCCATACCGTGGGATTCTCACAGGAACACTTACGCTTACGCTTTCACGCGCGAGGACGGACCCGGGCCAGGGGTCCGCATCCGATAGCCCGTCCGTGCGACTGCGGACACGAGCCATCCGGTCGTCCATCGTCCATCGTCTATCGTCCACCGTCCGACTGCGGCCGTGGGTGTGCCTGCCGCACCGACCGCGGCGACCACGGTGGCTGCGCGCGTCCACTGCACACGGCGACGCTACACGTCTGCCGTCCGCGGCTTCGCGAGGTTCCGCCGCCCGCCGAGCGTGATGACGTACAGGACTCCGAGCCCCGCGCCGTACGCCACCATCAGGGGCACGGTGACGAGGAACATCGTGATGACGTCCGCGGGGGTGAAGAGCGCCGCGAAGGCGAGGATGCCGACCGTCACCTCGCGCCACCGTTCGCGCATCGTCCGGTAGCTGACCCCGGCGGTGTTCAGAAGCACCATCAGCACCGGGATGTCCACGAGGATGCCGATGCCGGCGGTGGTGAAGAAGATGAGCCAGAAGAAGTTGGTGATGCGGTAGGCGATGATCATGTTCGACTGGACGGCATCGGCGACGAGGAACGAGATGATGGTCGGCGCGACGTAGCTGTAGCCGAGCGCGAACCCGCCCAGGAGGCCGACAGTGAGCGCGCCGGCCCAGCCGAAGACGGCCCGGCGGCGGTGCCGAACGACGTTCCGCTCGCGCAGTGCGGGCCACGCGTAGTACGCGACGACGGGGAGCGTCACCAGCACGGCGATGAGCGTCGAGAACTTCACCTCGAAGATGAGCGCCTCCATCGGGTGGAGGGCGACGACGGTGATGTTCTGGTCGGGCGTCACCTCCGGCGGCAGCTGCGAGAGGAACTGCTCGAAGACGGCGCCCATGCCACCGGTGTAGAGCCAGCCGAACACCCCAGCGAGCGTGACGCCGAAGACGGCGGCGATGCGGAACGACTTCGAGGTGATGGAGTCGAGGACGAACGCGATTTCGTCGTAGTAGCCGCCGACGTCGTCCTCGTCCTTCTCCCCCTCGGTCAGTTCCGAGAGGAACGTCCCCGTCGCCCGCTCGGTGCGGTCGGTCACGTCGTCGACGGGGTCGACGTCCTCCGCCTGCTCCTCGGCGTTCCGCTCCTCTTCGGCGGCGTCGAACCGGTCGAGGATGGCCCGTGCCTTGTCCTTGTCGCCCGCCTCCATCGCCTGACTCGACAGCCGGAGCGCCTCCGACTCTTCCATGTCGGCGAACGCCTCGGGGGGTGCGGCGCGGACGCCCATCGCGTCGAGTTCTGCGACGTCGATGTCGCTCGGGTCGCCGACCGTCCCGGGCGTGGCGCTCCCGGCGAGCGCGACGATGTCGGTGTAGACGAAGTACATCGCGGCGAGGACGAGTGCGAGCAGGCCCGTGGCGGCGACGTACGCGTACAGCAGCGTCTCCTCGGGGACGACTGTCCGGTAGTCGGAGCCGGCGGCGGCGAGGAGGTCGTTCGCGGCGGCGACGCCGCCGTAAGTGAAGAAGCCGTAGGCGGCGGCCCCTCCGAGGACGGCGACGCCCGCGAGGAGGTTCCACCGCGTCGTGAGCGTCCGTTTGACGTCGAGGCGGTCCGAGCCACGGCGGGCAGTCGTGACGACCCGCGCGAGGTACAGCGAGAACCCGTACAGGGTGATGACGGGCATCGCCCACAACACTTGCGTGAAGGGGTCCGGCGGGGTGAACAGCGCCCCCGCGAGAAAGATGCCGGCGATGGCGTGGCGCCACTTGTCGCGGAACGTCTCGTAGGGAACGATTTCGGTGTACGACAGCCCCGTCATCACCAGCGGTAGCTGGGTCGCGAGGCCGAACGAGACGGTCAAGAGGAAGATGAACTGTGCCCACTTGACGATGGAGTACGTCGGGGCGAAGCCGGCCGAGATGGCGTTGTTCGCGAGGAACGCGAACGTGAACGGGAAGAACACCAGGTAGCCGTACGCGACTCCGAGGACGAACAGCACGACCATCGTGGCGACGAGGACGACGAGCTTCCACACCGGAATCGGCGACGACGGCCAGAGGTCCCGCGCCCGCAACGCGTCCCGGGAGAAGTAGATGAACGGTGGAACCGCGAAGAGGACGCCGACGACCAGCCCGATTTTCGCCTGGAGCAGAATGACGTCGAACGGCGTCTGGGCGATAATCTCGACGCTCTCGGCCGTGAGGGAGTTCATCTTCGCCTCGGTGATGCCCTTGAAGAAGTCCCAGACGTACAGCCGAAGCGCGTAGAACGTCCCGAGGAAGCCGACGAGGAAGACGATGAACACCTTCTGGAGGTCTTTCTGCGCCGCGCGCAGCATCGCACCCGCCGTCTCCCGTCCCTGTGCGATGGTCTGGCGAGTATCCTCGTCGAGCGCGCTAGACATACGTGATGAGAGTGAGTTGGCCGTTATCAACCTTTTTCATCTCGGCGCGGCCTCGCTCGCGGGACGATGGAAAAAGGCCTATAACCGCCGGGTGGCCTACTCCGAACCAATGGGTGACGATTCGGAGCCGCACGGGTCTCGACCCGAAGACTCGGAGGACTCGGTCGACACCGACGCGGTGGTCGGGGCCGAACGCCCGTCGGACGTCGACAGCGGAGAGCGCCCGGACTCTGCCGACGGTGGCTCCGACGCAACGCCCGATGTCGAACCCGACGTCGACAGTGGCTCCGATTCTGCTCCCGATTCCGACGCCGCTGACGACACCGCCCCGACGGACACCGACGGCGACGACGTCGCTCCCGACGAATCCGACGCGGCGTCCGCCGAGACGGACGGGGCGGCGAGCGGGCCGGACGACGTCGACTGGACCACGTACGCCGCCGCCGACCGGGACGCCGACGGCATCCCGAATCCGACCCCCCCGCCGTCGAATCTCGTGGGGGACGACCCGGACCGCATCGCCGGACCCGGAGACGGAGACGAGGAGGGGGACGCGTCCGACGACTCCGACGCCACTGCCGCGTCCGCCGACGTTTCGACGGCGTCCTCCGGGGACGCCACCGGTGACACGGACGCGACTGGCGACAGCGAGGGTTCGGCCGACGACACCGACGACGGCTTCGAATTCGACGAGCCACGGACGGACGACGGCGTCGAGACGAACGTGCAGAGCGACGACGCAACCGCGAGTGCGGCGCCCACCGAGGCTCCCGCGACGAGTCCCGTGGCCGAACCCGAGTCCGCGGGCGAGGCACCTGCGGATGCCCGGGACGCCCCGGCGACGAGTTCGGAAGTCGTCGAGGACGCTCCCGCCTACGACCCCGCGATAGCGGACGACGACGGCGACTTCTTCGACGGTCCCGAGTCCGACGTCGAGATGCCCCTCGCGGACCACATCGAGGAGATGGTCCGCCGACTCGGCGTCGTCTTCCTCATCGCGGGCGTCGTCGGCGTCGTCGTCTTCCCCATCGCCGACGACCTGGTCAACTTCCTCTGGAACACGCACATCCCCGGTGCGACCACCATCGAGTCGCGCCGGCCGCGGCTGTACGGCCCGCTCGAACTCATCCTCACCGAACTGAAGGTCGCCGGCCTCGCCGGGTTCGTCGTCGGCCTCCCCGTGTTCGTCTACCAGACGTATCGGTTCATGCGCCCCGGGCTCTACCCCAGAGAGCGGAAGTACTACCTCGCGGCCGTCCCGACGAGCCTCATCCTCGCGTTCGTCGGCGTCGCGTTCGCCCACTTCGTCGTCCTCCCCGCCATCTTCGCGTACTTCACCTCCTACACCATCGGCACCGCCGTCATCGCGTTCGGTCTCAAGGAGACGTTCGGACTCATCCTCGTGCTGATGGGCTACATGGCGCTCGTCTTCCAGATTCCGCTCTTCATCATGCTCGCCATCATGATGGACCTCGTCACGCGGCAGTGGCTCACCGAGAAGCGCCTGCTCTTCTGGGGCGGGTTCCTCGGACTCTCGTTCCTGGTCTCGCCGGACCCGACCGGGATGGCGCCCATCATCATCGCCGCGACGATGATCACGCTGTTCGAGGGGACGCTGTTGCTCCTGCGGTGGGTCGACTGACGTCGACAGCTCACACTGTCGCTCGCAGGTCCCGGCGGCGCTTCCCGTCGGACGCGACGTCTCTCGTCGGGCGAAGGTTCACGTACGAACCCGCGGCCACCGCCGTGTGTGCGCTGACCGTCACCACGGGGTGGGACGCGAGTGTGCGGCACGTCGTCCCGTGTTCGAGCGTGTGCCGCCTGTTCGCCATCGGTCGCCGTCGCCGTCGTCGTTCGGCCGTTCGGCTGCTCGGCCCGTTCAGGCCGTCCGGTGACTCCCGCCGCGCGTCGTCGGCACCCCTGCCTCAGTCTCCTCTGCGCGCTCGACACCGTCCTCGACGCGGCGTTTCAGCGCCGCGTTCATCGCCTCGAACCCACGTTCGGTCCCCGGTCCGACGAGTCGCCAGACGAGTGGCACGAGCGCACCGGTGAACACCTCGGCGTGCGTTACGGCGGTGCGAGTCCCGTCGTCGAGCGGTTCGAGGACGAACCGGTGTTCGCCGTCGAAGACGCCCGGACGCCAGAGGTGGCCGAGCCACCGCAGTTCGTGGTCGGCTTCGACGTGTGTCACTGTCGGCCGGAACCGCATCGCTCGACCGCCGGGCGGGGTGAGTTCGACGTGGAGGCGGGCGTTCCGCGTCGGGCGTCCCGCGACGCGAGCGAACGGGTTCCACTCGTGGTAGTGTTCGAAGTCGGTGAGCACGTCCCACACCCGTTCGGGCGGGGCGTCGATGTCGACGTGTGTGGAGAGTTCCATACCCGTCAGTCGTCGTCTCGGGACGTGAAGTTGCCGTCGTGGGCATCTCTGCCACGCCGAGTCGTCGCACGGAAACGCTCATCGCACTCCGTGTCGTAGCCCGCCGCATGGCCACGGTACTCCTCGTTCGCCACGGCGAGACGACGTGGAACCGGAGCGGGCGCGTGCAGGGGTGGGCACCGACGTCGCTCACGGACCGGGGGCGCGAGCAGGCCGCTACGCTCGGTGCGCACCTCGCGTCGACGGTCGACGTCGACAGACTCGTCTCCTCGGACCTCAGGCGGGCGGCGGAGACTGCGCGGTACGTCGCACGTGAGGTCGGGTGCGACCTGACGACTGACGCTGCCTGGCGCGAGCGCGACTTCGGCTGTCTCCAGGGGTTCTCGCCGACCGAGGTGTTCGAGGCGTACCCGGAGTACGCCCTCTCCGTCTCGGGCGCCTCCGCCGCGACTGTCCGTCCCGACAGCGGTGAGGCGCTCGTCGAGGTGCGCGAGCGGGTGCTCGACCGCTGGGAGCGGTTGCGGACCGACCTTGAACCGGACGAGACGGTCGTCGTCGTCGCCCACGGCGGGCCGAATCGACTGCTGCTCGGCTCGATTCTGGACTACGACGTCGTCGACTCCGTTCTCGACATCGACCAGGACAACTGTGCGCTCAACGAGATACACACCTCGGACCCACGCGTGGTCCGCCAGAACGACACCCGGTACCTCCCGGAGGACCTGACGGTCGACTCGGAGACCGTCGCGTAGGGGTCTCTCCGCGTCCCCTGCCGGTCAGTCGGAGGGGTACTCCTGTGCGAACACGTCCTCGACGAGTGGCTCGTCGTCCTCGTCGGCGGGACTCACGCTCCCCGTCCGGTAGCCTTCGAGATCGAGGGTCACGTGGTCGAACCCGAGTTCCGAGAGGTGGTCGTTCGCCGCCCGTGCGAAGTCGGGATCGAGCGCTCGCTCCAACTCGTCGTGTCCGACCTCGATGCGGGCGAGGCCGTCGTGGTCGCGGACGCGGAATTGCGAGAAGCCCCAGTCTCGCAGGAGCGCCTCGGCGCGCTCGACCCGGGTGAGTCGCTCCTCGGTGACCTCGACTCCGGTCGGGATGCGCGAGGAGAGACAGGCCATCGCGGGCTTGTCGGCGACCGACAGCCCGTAGCTGTCGGCGATGGCGCGCACCTCCTCTTTGGTGACGTCGTGAGCCAGAAGCGGCGAGAACACCTCCAGTTCCTCGACGGCGCGGAGGCCCGGTCGGTGCCCCTCGCCGGGGTCCGAGGCGTTCGTCCCGTCGCAGACGGTGTCGATGCCGAGATTCCGGGCGGCGTCGTACATCCGCCCGAGGCGCATCGTCCGGCAGTGGTAACAGCGGTCGCCGTCGTTCTTCACGAAGTCCGGGTTGTCGAGTTCGGAGAACTCCACGACCTCGTGGTGGATGCCGATCTCGTCGGCGACCCGCCGTGCCTCGTCCAGTTCGGCGTCGGGGAGGGTCTCGCTCTTCGCCGTACACGCCACGGCGTCGTCGCCGAGTGCGTCGTGTGCGAGCGCGGCGACCACGCTGGAGTCGACACCACCCGAGAAGGCGACGAGAACGCCCTCTCGCTCTCCGAGTGCGGCCCGCACCGCGTCGGCCTTCGCTTCCGTCGTGGCCGTGGTCATGCCCCCCCGTACCAGACCGAGCGGCAAAAGCGACGCGACTTCCTCGTCTCCCCGTCGAACCGGTCGCCGACGGCCCACCCGCACGCCCGTGCCGACCCGCAAGGTTTTGTCGGCCGGGGCGATACCACCACGCGAATGGACCTCACGGCGATTTCGGGCATCGGCGAGAAGACCGCGACGGCGCTCGCCGAACTCGACGACCCCGAGCGAGCGCTCCGCGCCGGCGACGTCGCCACGCTCGCCGAGGCCCCGGGTATCTCCGAGGGCCGTGCCGCCCGCATCGCCCGCGCGGCGATTCGCCACGAACACGGCGACGACGGCGGCTTTCTCGCGACCGACAACGCCGACGCCGTCTACTGCGACGTCCTCTCGCTTCTGAAACGTCGGACCGTGACGGACTACGCCGCGAAGCGCGTCGAGACGTTCTTCCCGACGTCCTCTCGGTCCCGCATCGACGAGGTTCGCGCCTTCGTCGCCGAGGCGGTCGAGCGAACGCCCGACGACGCCGTCCTCGATGCGCTCTCCGACGTCCGACCCCTGCACTCGCCCGCACCGGTCCGCGTCCGGGAACGCTGTCTCGCGACGATGGACGCCGAGCGGTACGCCGAGGCGAACGACGCGTTCCCCGAACTCTCCGTCGAAGTCGTCGACGACGCCCGCGGCCTCGCGGAACTCGCCCGGTCGTACTCGACGGTCGTCGCACTCGACGAGACGTTCGCCGGCGTCGACGTCACCGGCGACGTCCGCGTCCGTCCCGACGCGTTCGAGTGTCCCGACGAAATCGTCCCCGAACGCATCCTCTCCGTCTTCGCTGCGAACCGCGATGCCGTCCTCGCGGCCGCGGCCGTCCACGAGGCGGCCGACGAGACCCCACCCTGTGACCTCGACCGACTTCGCGCGGCGCTGGACCGCCTCGACGAGGACGGCACCCCCGCCGGCGACGCGGAACTCGACCGCCTCGTCCGTGCCGTCGACGACCTCGACGCGTCCGTCTCGACGGCGAAGTCGGTCGCTAACGACCGTCTCCGGGACGCCATCCGCGAACGCGACGTCACCATCGAAGGGACGGACTTCCTCTCGCTCGTCGAACAGGGTGCCCGCATCGACTCGCTGCTCTCTCGTGAACTGGCCGACGAGTACGACGCGGCCGTCGACGCCGCCCGCGACCACCTCGTCGACGCCCTCGCGCTCGACGAGAACGAGGTCGAACTCGCCCGGCGCGTCTTCGGCGGCGATCCGACGTTTCCCGTCGAGCGGCGCGACGACGCCGTCTCGCGGCTCCGAACGGAACTGACGGCCGCCCGCGATCAGCGCGCGGAGCGGTTGAAACGCGACCTCTCGGGCGAACTGTCGGACCTCCGCGGCCCCGTCGAGACCCTGGTGCGGGACGCGCTCGAACTCGACGTCGAACTCGCCGTCTCGCGCTTCGCCCGCGACTTCGACTGCACGGTGCCCGAGTTCGGCGGGTCGGGCTTTCGAATCGAGGGTGGCCGGTCGCCGCTGCTCGACGTCCCCTTCGACGAGGTCGACCCCGTCGACTACGGCGTGGAGGGCGTGACGCTCCTCTCGGGGGTGAACTCCGGGGGAAAGACGTCGACGCTCGACCTCGTCGCGCTCGTCGTCGTCCTCGCACAGATGGGCTTTCCCGTCCCGGCCGAGTCGGTCCGCCTCTCCCGGTTCTCCGAACTGCACTACTACGCGAAGTCGCAGGGGACGCTCGACGCGGGCGCGTTCGAGTCGACGCTTCGCGACTTCGCCGGAGTCGTCGACGGCGCGTCGGACCGGCTGGTGCTCGTCGACGAACTCGAATCCATCACGGAACCCGGCGCGTCGGCGAAAATCATCGCCGGCATCCTCGAAGCCCTCGACGAACAGGGGGCGACGGCCGTCTTCGTCTCCCACCTGGCGAGCGAAATCCGCGACGCCGCCACCTTCGACGTCGCCGTCGACGGCATCGAGGCGGTCGGCCTCGTCGACGGGGACCTGGTGGTGAACCGCTCGCCGGTGAAAGACCACCTCGCCCGGTCGACGCCCGAACTCATCGTGGAGAAACTCGCTGGCGACGACGAGACGGGCTTCTACGCGCGGCTGCTGGAGAAGTTCTGAACCGGTGGCTCAGGTGCCGCTGGTCCGTCCGCCCGACGCCACGTGGAGCGAGTAGGTGATGAGCGAGAGCCCGGCGAGCTGGAGCAGCCGGACAACGAGCCGAAACACGTCCTGGAACGACAGCGAGACGACGTGGAAGGCGATCATCCCCTGTCCGACGATGGCCAGGAGGTAGGTGACGCCGAACAGGAGGACCATCCCGGCCGAGAGGTACCGCATCGCCGGTTCGTCGTTGCGGCGGAGGCCGCGGTACGCCTGGTAGCCGATGTAGAGGCCGACGAGCGCCGACCCCGTCGACGCCGCTCCCGCGAGCAGGCCGACGAGCGACTCGTTCCCGAGCATCAGCGTCAGCGTCGGCATCAGCATCAGAACTTCCCCCACAGGCGCGTCAGTTCGTCGGCGACGTCCGTCTCGGTTCGCTCGACCGTCCAGTGCAGGTCGCCGTCCCGGACCGACAGTTCGAACCGTTCGAGCGCCGTCACGTACACCGTCTCGTGGTGGCCGTCGCTCCGTGGGCGCGTCCGCTCGCGGAGCAGGTCGGCGTCGACGAGGCGGTTCGTCCGGCGGTAGATGGCCGATACCGACACGTCACACCGCTCTGCGAGTTCCGCCGCAGACAGGGGCTCGGCGCTCGTTGCGACCAGTATCGACCGGACGTGGTCGTCGTCGAACAGGCCGACGAGCGTCGAGAGCTCCGGCTCTTCCGCCACGGGTTCATCGCTCATGGCACGGTGAAATAAATCGTCCGCCGACGGCAGCCACACCTCCCGTTCCGTCGTGGTCGGTCGGCCGGCGACTCCGACGTGGGCCCGGGCGGTCATCGGTTCCCCTCCAATTCGACACTGAACAGGGCTCGGCTCGCTGTCGACGCCGATTCGGGGACGAACGCGAGGACCAGCCTGGTCGCCGGTCGGCGCTCGCCCGCCTCGGCGGGGTCGGCCGCGTCGTCGACGTCGTCGGGGTCGAACACCGTGACGGCCGGCACGTCGCGTACGTCCACGGTCACGGCGTCGCCGGGTCCGAGTCGCTCGCGTTCGGTGGGGAGCGACCGGTCCGCCGGCCGCGTCCACCGGCCGTCCACGTCCGCGTCGAACCGGAGTGCGAGCGCGGCGGTCGGAACTGACGCGCCGGCCTCGTGCCGGAGCCGGACGGTCTCGGACTCGCTGTCGCGCGCGTACCCCCACGTGACCTGCGGCGGGTACGGCGGGTCGACGTCCGCCGGCTGGATTCCTGCTTCCGGTGGGATTCGACCTTCGACGGTGACGAGTCGGCCGTCGACCCGGAAGTCGGTGTTCTCTACCTCCCGCGTGAGAACCGTCCCGGTCTTGCTCCGGCGGCGAAGCTCTGCCTCAGGCGGTGTCTCACCCTCGGGGTAGCGGAACGTCCGCACGTGGTACGCCACCGCGCCGTCGAAGCGGAACCCCTCGCAACTCGCCCACGTCCGTTCGTCGTTCGGGGGGACGTACTCCACCATCCGGCTCTCGCCGACCGCGTCGGTGACGCGCCTGACCGTCCCGCTTTCCTCGTGGTAGCGGGGGAGTCGTCCGTCGTGCGCGTCGACGAGTGCCTCGACGTTCGGCCGGCCGTGGACGCGGTGACTCGCCCAGACGAGCGCGCCGTCGGTCACCACCGCGCGTCGCCGGACGTCCGACCGGACGAACACGTCGCCGCCCTCGTACGTCCCGCCCCGCCGGTAGCCGCTCTCGGTGAGTGTCGCCTCCGCAGTCGCCGGGTCGACCGCTTCGAGCACCGTCCCGAAGGGCGTCCTGAGCAGCCGGTCGTAGTTCGCGTAGGCGACGCCGAAGCAGTCGAGTTCGGCGAGGAGTCGCTTCCGCGGCGTGGTGAACCGGACCGGCGCCGGGTAGTCGAGTTCGGTCGGTTGCCTGAGGAGGAACGCGTAGTGTGCGTCGTCGAGGCCGACGGCGGTCGGCGCGGGGAGCCATCGTCTGTAGGCCGGCTCCGCGGCGGGCGGAACGTCGACGCGGCCGAAGCGCTGTGCGGAACCGAGCGGCGGGACCGCCGACGTGCACCCGGCAACGAGCGTCGTGATGCCGGCCGCACACGCGCCGGCCCCCTGCCGGAGCAGGGCACGGCGCGTCGTGTCGCGGGTGGAGGGAGCGTCGTTGGGAACCATCGTCACCACACCCTACTGGTGCCGCCAGTATCAGGGTGGGTGATGGACCGCACCTTCGCGCAGGCCGGCGAAACGTTGATATACGTCCTCGGAGGCTTCGCAAGCGGCCGTCCGCACGTCCCGCCGCGTCGTCCACTGTCACGGCCTGGCAAACGGTTAAGTAGCCACCGAAGCGAGGTGAAAGTGATGAGGGACGACCCCGAGGAGGGGATGCTGTCGTGGGACGAGACGGTGTTCCGCGACGAACACGTCTTCGAAATCGACCACGTCCCGGAGACGTTCGACCACCGCGAGAGCCAGCTAGAGAGCCTCAAGTACGCGCTCCGGCCGGCGGTCAGAGGGTCGCGTCCGCTGAACACCATCGTCCGCGGGCCGCCCGGAACCGGGAAGACCACCGCCGTCCAGAAGCTGTTCGGCGAACTCCGCGGGCAGTCGAGCGTCCGCGCCGTCCACGTCAACTGCCAGATGAACTCCACGCGGTACGCCGTCTTCTCCCGCGTCTTCGAGGACCTCTTCGAGTACGAACCGCCCTCCTCCGGCATCTCGTTCAAGAAGCTCTTCTCGCAGATTTCCGACCGACTCGTCGAGGACGACGAGGTGCTCGTCGTCGCGCTCGACGACGTGAACTACCTCTTCTACGAGAACGAGGCCTCCGACGTGCTCTACTCGCTCCTCCGGGCGCACGAGACGCACGCCGGGGCCCGAATCGGTGTCATCGTCGTCTCCTCGGACCTCTCGCTCGACGTCATCGACGAACTCGACGGGCGCGTCCAGTCGGTGTTCCGCCCCGAGGAGGTGTTCTTCCCCCGCTACGACCAGAGCGAAATCGTCGACATCCTGGGCGCACGCGCGAAGCGCGGCTTCCACGACGGCGTCCTGGACACGACGGGGCTGGACCGGGTCGCGGAACTCACCGCCGAGAGCGGCGACCTCCGGGTGGGAATCGACCTCCTCCGCCGTGCCGGCCTCCACGCGGAGATGCGCGCCTCGAAGCGCATCGAGAGCGAGGACATCGAGGCTGCCTACGACAAGTCGAAGCACGTCCACCTCTCGCGGTCGCTCCGTGGTCTCTCCGAGTCGGAACGGGCGCTCGTCCGCGTCATCGCGGACCACTCCGGCGAGCAGGCCGGCACCGTCTACGAGGCGTTCCACGAGGAGACCGACCTCGGGTACACCCGCTACTCCGAGATCGTCAACAAGCTCGACCAGCTCGGCCTCATCGACGCCGAGTACGCCGAGGTCGACGGGCGGGGTCGGTCGCGGTCGCTCACGCTCACGTACGACGCCGACGCGGTGAGAGAGCGGCTGTGAGAGACGGTCGGCGCGCCAAACGACGACCGGTTTCACGATCTCGCGGTGGCGTGACGCTCGCGGCTCCGTCCGCGAGCACACACGAGGGACGAGGCGCACAGTGCCCGAGCGAAGCGAGGTCACGAGCACCGCAGTCGGTTGGGGGAGACTCGTGGCTTCAGCGCCCTGGCGGCCGTCTCCCTCCTCCGTCTCTCGTGTGCTCCCCGACGACACCTCGACTCGTTCCTCGACGACACCTCGACTCGTTCCCCGACGACCCACCGACTCACTCCCAGACGACACACCGACTCCCCGCGCGCCGACACCTCGACTCCCTCTACCGGCACTCCCGCGTTCTCAGAACTCCTCGACGTGTGGCCGGAGGTCTAGCTCCAGCGTCCACGCGCTCCGGTCCTGCTCGACGAGGTGCCAGTACGAGTCGGCGATGGCGTCGGGGTCGAGATACTCTTCCGGCTGTTCGACCTCCTGTCCCGGCGGCAGGATGCTGCCGTCGATGACGACGTGGGCGACGTGTACCCCCTGCGGCCCGACCTCCCGCGCCATCGACTCCGCCAGCCCCCGTACGGCGAACTTCGCGCTGGAGAAGGCGGCCGCACCCCCTCGTCCCCTAATCGACGAGGTCGCGCCGGTGAAGATGATGGTTCCGCCCGTCCCCCCCTCGCCGAGCATGTCGTCGAGCGCCTCCTGTGAGCACTGCAACCCCGCGCGAGCGCCGACCTGCCAGGCGTGTTCGAACTCGTCGAGCGACACCTCCCGGACACCCTTCCACGACCCGCCGCTGGCGTGGTTGACGAGAACGTCGACGGGCCCTAGTTCGGTCCGAACCGTCTCGAACGCCGCCGCGACGTCGTCCGGGGCGGTGAGGTCCGTCGGGACGGCGACGACGCCGTCGCCGAAGTCGTCGGCGAGTCCCTCGACGTACGAGGCGGTTCGCGCGAGGAGTGCGACCCGACACCCTTCTTCGACGAACCGTCGAGCGAGCGACTCACCGAGGCCTGGACCGACGCCGGCGACCACGACAGTGTGTGTCATACTCGGTCGTAGGGTGCGAGGGAGAAAACCGTTCCCGCCGCGGTCCGCTCACGACACGAGCGCCGCGGCGACTCGGTCGAGCGCGACGTCGAGGGCGGCGAAGACGACACCCACCACCGCACCGACGATCGGCGCGAGGAGGCTGCCGGCGACGAGGACGAGTGCGGCGAACGTGGGGTTCGTCGCGACGAACGCCGCGACGGCGACACAGCCGAGGAGCGGCAGGCCGGTCACCGCTCCCCACCGCGCGCCCGCGCCGAGCGTTCCGCTGGCGTCCGCGAACGCGCACGCCGCGAGGTACCGACGGTTCGTCCACCAGGTCGACCCCCAGAGGACGAGGAAGAGCGCGAGGCCGACGAGCGTGTCGAGGCCGGCGAGGATGTCACCGAGCGCGTCCGGGGCGACGACGTGAGCGAGTGTGAGCGGGACGACCAGGAGGGCGGCGGCGTGGAACGTCGCGAGCGCCCACGCGGAGAGCGCGTCGTCCCCGTCACGTCCGTCACGCCCGTTCCGCCCGTCGCCACCCGGCCGCGTCCTCTCACCGCCCGTCCGGGCCGTCTCAGCCATGCGCCAGCACCTCCGCGAGCGTGAGCAGAGCGACCAGTCCGAGCGCCGTGACGCCGTACGCCCGTCGGAGCAGTCGAACCGGGACCTCGCCCGTCGAGCGGTCGGCCCGCACCAGGAGCCGCGTCCGCACGACGGACCCGACGAGGACGACGACGACGAGCGCGAGTTTCAGGTCGAGCGTCGTCCGCCACGTTCCGCCGGGGAGCGTGGGCGCGAACGAGCCGAGGTTGCCGACGCCGGTCATCACGAGCGTTCCGACGGCGGCCCAGAAGAGCCACTCGTAGGCGCGGGCGAGACAGACGACGTCGTCCCCGTCGTCGTCTGACGGTTCGACCCGGAGTCGGAGCCACGTCATGACGCCGCCGCCGACGGCGACAGTCGCCGCGAGGACGTGGAGCCAGCGGACGCCGAGCGTCGTCACCGCGAGCGGGGAGGGAAGCGAGAGGGGGACCATACGCCCGCTACTCCCGTCGGGGTGATGAGTCTCGGGGTGGGGTCGCGAGCTTTTTTTACTCGTCCGGTGCGGTCGGGGGTGTATGAAGACGACCGGCGGGAGCGACGAGGCGAAACGACGGGCGGGCGAGTCGGCCGCCGCCCTCGTCGAACCGGGGACGACAGTCGGCCTCGGAACGGGGAGCACCGCCGCCCACGCCATCCGACGCCTCGGCGAACGCGTCGCGGAGGGCCTCGACGTCGTCGGTGTGCCCACTTCGTTCGACTCGCGGCAGCGTGCCCGCGAGGCCGGGATTCCACTCCGTACGCTGGACGACGTCGACCGCATCGACCTCGCCATCGACGGGGCCGACCAGGTCGCCGACTTCGAACTCGTCAAGGGTGGCGGGGCGGCCCACGCTCGCGAGAAACTCGTCGACACCGCCGCCGAGCGGTTCGTCGTCGTCGTCGACCCCTCGAAGCGGGCCGACGTGCTCTCACACCCGGTTCCGGTGGAGGTGCTGCCGGTCGCACACGGCCTGGTCGCGGACGCTGTCCGCGACGAGGGTGGCGAACCGTCGCTCCGACGCGCCGAACGCAAGGACGGGCCGGTCGTGACCGACAACGGGAACCTCGTCCTCGACTGTGACTTCGGCGACATCACGGCGCCGGCGACGCTCGCCCGGACGCTCTCGGGCCTCCCGGGGGTGGTCGAACACGGACTGTTCGTCGGCACTGCGGACGAGATACACGTCGGGACCGAGTCCGGGGTCCGCGTCCACGAACGCGAGTGAGGTCCCCGCGGGTCGTGCTGCCAGTCGCCACTCGCCGGTCGCCGGTCGTCGGGGGCCGCTCTCGGAGGCTTCCGTACCGGTCGCTCGCCGGCCGTCACGCGCTGCCGGTGACGGACGGGTACACCTGTCCGTGGCGGGGGGAGAAATATCGAGAAGGTGAGTCGGCGGCGACTTACAGGTCGCGGGGCTGGACGGTCTTCCGGTCGTTTTCCTCGGCTCGACGAGCGGCGTCCTCGAGCAGCTCCTTCACTTCCGCGTCCAGCGCATCGTAGAAGTCGGAGGCTACGTTCTTGTCGCTGAGCGCTTCTTTGACGGCTGCCTTGACAATGAGGTCTGCCATACGAGGTACAGTATCAGCCCCTTATTAATAAGATTTCCCCAAACGACTGTCTCTGCCGGTGTATCGGTCGAATTCGGCTTTTCGGAGGAGTGGATTTATATACTATGCCCGATAACGGGGGTGTCAGTCCTCGTTCGGCCCCGATATCGGACCGTAGTCGGTCCCGACCGACCCGGACAGTATCATCTATCGAACACGTCGGCGGGTGCTGTCCCTCCCGCGCCGGCGTGCCGGAGCGACACCTATGTGACCACCGAGCCTCGACGGTCCGGTATGCGAGACATCCTCGATGCGGTCGCGGCGGGTGACCTCTCACCCGAGGCTGCAGAGGCACGACTGCGCGGGTACGCGACCACGGAAGCGGGACGGTTCGACGCCGCCCGCGAGACGCGACGGGGGGTCCCCGAGGCGATTCTGGCCGAAGGGAAGACGCCGACCGAGACGGCCGACCTGGCCGCGACGAGCGTCGAGACGACCGGCCGCGCCGTCGTCACTCGCGTCGACGACGAGACCGCACGGGTCGTCCAGAGCGGCCTCCCCAACTCCGTCGACGTCGACCACGACGAGCGTGCGCGGACGCTCGTCGCCCACGCTCCCGACTACGACCCTCCCGCGCTCGACGCGACGGTGGCCGTGGTCACCGCCGGGACCTCCGACGCGCCCGTCGCGGGCGAGGCGCGGGTCGTCGCCCGCGAGATGGGCGCGGCCGTCGAGTGGATCGAGGACGTGGGCGTCGCTCACCTCGGACGGGTCGTCGACGTCCTCGACCCTATCCGCGCGGCGGACGTCGTCGTCGTCGCGGCCGGCCGCGAAGGCGCGCTCCCGACGGTCGTCGCCGGCCTCGTCGACACACCTGTCGTCGGGCTTCCCGTCTCGACGGGCTACGGGTTCGGTGGCGACGGCGAGGCCGCGCTCGCGGGGATGCTCCAGTCCTGTACCGTCCTCTCCGTCGTCAACGTCGACGCCGGATTCGTCGCGGGCGCGCAGGCCGGCCTCGTCGCCCGCGCCGTCGACGCCGGTCGGTCGGCCGAACGACGCGACTGACAGGCGGCCCGCTGTTCGTCCGGACGCCCGCGACGTCGCCCGGGCCCGGTTCAAATCGTGGCGTCTCTCGTCCGCTAACTGAACGGACTTCCACTCCCCGCGCGTGCGCGCGAAGCCCTATAACCCTGTACTCCTAACCGAGAGTCACCGGCACTGGTGGTTGCCGGGCG
>NZ_JBEPXO010000070.1:0-20777 GCF_041641895.1 Salinigranum sp.
CTCGGTCGAACAGCTGGAGACGGCCCGGGAGATGGTCGATATCGCGACGGTCCAGAACCGCTACAGCGTCGTCGACCGCGAGAGCGAGGACGTCCTCGACGCGTGTGAGTCGTACGACATCGGCTTCATCCCGTGGTTCCCCGTCGGCGCCGGTGACCTCGGGGACAAAGGTGACCTCCTGGAGGAGGTGGCCGCAGCGCACGACGCCTCGGTGTACCAGGTCGCACTCGCGTGGTTGCTCACACACTCGCCGGTGACGCTCCCCATCCCGGGGACGTCGAGCCTCGACCACCTCGAAGAGAACGTCGCGGCGTCGGCGCTCGAACTCACCGACGACGAAGTCGCACGACTGTCGGCCTGACGGCGCGGTCCGCTGTGTGCAGGGACCGGCGACGGGCCCGACCACGACGCCTTTGGTACCAGGTCACGTACTACCGGGTATGGACCGCACGCCTCCCAACCTGACCGACGACGAGCGAACGGCACTGCACGAACTCCAGCTCGGCCTCGAGGGCGTCCACCGCGCGTACGGCCACCTCCTCGCCTTCCACCACGCCATCGGGCGGTCGATGGACCACTTCGCGACGGCCGAACCGCTCCTCAGGGCGGCCGGTCACACCGCTCACGCGGACGCCATCCGCGACGACCACCTCCCCGCGGGCGTCGTCGACGACCGCTGGTCGTACGAGGTGGTCGAGGCGTTCGAGTCGGGCTTTCTGACCGACGTCCTCGCGTTCGAGGAGGCCGTCCGGTCGGACCTCGCCGGCGGCCAGACCCACGTCGCGGAACGGGTCCAGCAGCAGGCGTGGCGCGAGCGGGCGCAGGACTGACGCCCGGGACCGCTCAGTCGTCGGCGGCTTCGAACGCCCCGTCGAGTGCGGGCGCGTCGACGCCACGGCCGAGCCACCGGCGGCCGCTCCGGACCAGCACCCGACGCTGGACGACGGCGAAGCCGGCGAACACCACGACGAGCCCGAGTGCCGTCTCCGGAGCGACGCGTTCGCCGAGGACCGCCCACCCGGTGAGAGCGGCCACGACCGGCATCGCGTAGGCCGTGAGGTTCGCCCGGACCGGCCCCACGGCGTCGATGAGCGCGTAGTACGCCGGGTAGGCCGCAGCCGTCCCGACGAGCCCGACGTAGAGAATCGCCGCCAGCGCCGACGGCGTCCACGCGAGAGGGACCGACTCGCCGAGCCCCAGACTCGTGGCGTGGACCGCCGGCGCGGCGAGCGCCATCGACCACCCGGTCAGCGCGAGCGTCGGCATCGTCGGCCGGATGCGCCGGAGCAGCACGCTCCCCAGCGCGACGCAGGTGGCCGCGATCGCCACGAGACCTTGACCCGCGCTCCCGACGAGGTTCGCCGGGTCGGGCTGGACGATGACGACCACGCCGACCAGTCCCAGGAGGAGGCCGAGGCCGTCGGCCACCGAGACCCGTTCGTCGCGGAGTAAGAAGACGGCGAACACCGGCGCGACGACGGGCATCAGTCCGTAGACGACGGCTCCCGCGTTGCCGGTGGTCGTGGTCTGGCCGACGAACAGCAGCACGTTGTTCGCGAGGACGACGAGGAGACCGCTGGCGAGGACTCCGAGGACGTCCGCACGGGAGCGTGGCCGCCACGCGCCGCCGTACCGGTGCCACGCGTACGCGAGGAGGACGACGGCGGCGATGTCGACGCGGAAGGCGGCGAACAGCACGGGCGGGAGCGACACGAGCCCCACTTCGATGCCGACGAACGAGGTACCGAAGCAGAACGCGGCCGCGGCGAAGTAGAACGCGGCCCGCCGACTCATTCGCCCACCCCCCGCGCGGCGACTGTTCGGCGTGTCGCCGCGCGGGCGGTGGACGGTCGAACGTCGGTACCGGACGGGAAGGGGTGTCTCGGAATCACTGTCGCTTCTCAACTGAAAGAGGTCGTTTACCGTGAAGTAGTCACCGACTCGTCCGAAAAGAGTGAGAATGTTCGACAACCCGCTGGTTCGCACACCACACGACGCGGTCGTTCGTTCACTGCTGGACGGGGCCGCCCACGCGAGGCGGCGTCACTCCTCGGCGGCGTCGACCCGGTCGGCGTAGCGCTCGAGTTCGGCGGCGAGTTCGCGCGCCTGCGCCGCCGAGAGCGTCACGCGGTCGGCGTGTGCCGGGAGCGTCTCGAGCTGGGTGTTGTCGAGCTCCAGTTCGAGCGTCACGTGGTCGGGGTCTCTCCGGGGCGCTGTGACGTTGAGGACCGCGAAGGCCTCCTCGTCGAAGTCGTGGCCCTGCGCGGACCCGTCGAGCATGTCGAAGGTGGTGTAGGCGTTCACCTTCAGGAGCCGGTCTGGCATACGAGACGGTGGGCGACGCGGCGGCAAAGGCGTGTCGCGTCCGCGGGACGCCGCGGGTCAGCCCTCGCCGACCGTCTCGTTTCGGCCGTGTTCTCCGGCGCCGTCCGTCCCCTGTTCTCCCGGCTGCTCCGTCGGTTCCTCGGCACCCCCGACGTACGTCAGCGGGACGACACCGGTGAGGAGGACGGCGGCGTACGCGAGCAGGAGGAGGCCGCCGAACGTCGACCCGACCGAGGGCGCCATGTTGGCGAAGAACGACTCGAACGTCGTGACGGCGACGGCGTCGAGAACCATGCCCGGGAGGACGAGCAGCGTCGCGGCCGTGAGCCGTCGTTCAGGGGGGACGTCGAGGAGCGAGTAGACGGCGAACGCCAGCATGGCCATCACTGGAACGGTGGCGACGAACACGATGGCGACCCGGCCGCTGTCGTCGGGCGGGAGCAGCACCTGCCCGACGAGTCGAAAGGCGATGGTCGCGAGAACCCAGAGACCGACGCCCGTGCCGACGAGCGCCGCGGCCTGCGTGCGCGAGTCGACGATGGCCTCGCGGGAGAGCGGTGAGGACATGTCAAAGAGAACGTCGGCGACGAACGTCAACGTGCCGACGGGCGCGAACGTCTCGCGACGTCGAACGAACGGGCCGGCCGTGACGGGTGGTCTAGTCGTCGGCCGGGAGCGGTGCCCCCTCGCGGTCCGTCGGGGCCGGCGACGCACCCATGTCGTCGTCCTCGGCGTAGGGGTACCAGGTCATCTTCGTGTTGTGCATCATCGGGTCGTCGTAGTCGGTCTCCTCGGGTTCGACGAGTGAGTCGAGGAACTCCTCGTCGTCCTCGTGGCGCTCGACGAACTCGCGGAACGTCTCGTCACCCTCCCGGTGGCGCTCGAAGTTCGCGAGCAGGTTCCGGATGGCGCCGGGCACCTCGTCGACAGGGACGCGCTGGGTGACCCACTGGGTGAAGCGGGGGTTCTCACCGAGGCCGCCGCCGAGGCCGATGTCGAGCGCCTCGACCGGTTCGCCGTCCTTCCGGGTCTTCATGCCCCGCAGGGAGACGTCGGCGATTTGCGGCTGGGCGCACGAGGCGGTACAGCCCGAGAGGTGGATGTGGAAGTCCTCGACCCCCTCGGGGAGGTCGACGTTCTCCTTCAGCCAGCGCGCGTAGCGCACCTGACGGTTCTTCGTCTCGACGATGGAGAGCGAGCAGAACTCGGTGCCCGTACACGCGACCGAGCCACGCATGAACGGGTGTGGGTCCGGCGAGTAGTCCTCGAGGAGGGGTTCTTCGAGGAGCGCGTCGAGTTCGGACTCGGGCACGTCGGTGACGACGACGTTCTGACGCTGGGTGACGCGGACCTCGCCGGAGCCGTACTCGTCGGCGACGCGGGCCAGTTCGCGGGTGTCTTCGGTGGCCATCCGCCCGACGAGGACGTTCAGGCCGACGTAGTAGTTGCCGTCGTTCTGCTCGTGGACGCCGACGTGGTCCGAGTGACCGCCCGTGGCGCGACCGGCGTTGTACGAGTAGCTCTCGCGGAGGTCCTCGCCGGCCGTCCGAAGCTCGAAGTCGACGTACTCGGCCTGTAGCGTCTCGCGAATCTCCTCGACGCCCATCTCGTCGACGAGGAACTTCATCCGGGCGCTGTACCGGTCCTCGCGGTCGCCGTAGTCGCGGAACAGCGCGGAGATGGCGCCGCCCACCTCGACGGCCTCCTCGGGCGTGACGAACACGTCCAGTTCGCGGGCGAGGCGCGGTTCGTTCCGGGCGAGGCCACCGCCGACGTTGACGTTGAAACCTCTCACGGACTCGCCGTCTATCTCCTTCGTCGCGGGCTCGAAGGCGAGGTCGTTAATGTCGCCCTGACCACAGCCCTCGCGGCAGCCGGTGACCGCGACTTTCCACTTCCGGGGGAGGTTCGAGTGGTCGTCGTGGCCCTTGTACGTCTCGTGGAGGCCTTCCGCCACGGGCAGCGCGTCGACGTGCTCGTGCTTGTCCTTCCCGGCGACGGGACAGCCGACGATGTTCCGCCAGGAGTCGCCGCAGGCCTGCTGTGTCGACAGGCCCACGGATTCGAGCCGCTCGAAGATTTCGGGGATGTCCTCCAGTTTGATCCAGTGGAGCTGGATGGACTGTCGCGTGGTCCAGTCGACCCAGCCGTTCCCGAAGATGGGATTCTCCTCGGGACCCTCGGCGAACTCTTCGGCGATCTCGGCGACGACTTCGGTCTGTCCTGGCTTCAGGACGCCGTTGGGCGTCCCGATGCGCATCATGAAGTACGACTCTTGGCCGTTGCGCTGGTGGTACAGCCCCCACCACTTGAAGCGCTCGAACCACGCGTCGTGTTCGTCTTCGGGGATCGCGTCCCAGCCTTCCTCCGCGAAGCGGAAGAGGTGCTCCCGTATCTCGTTACCGTAGACCTCCGACTTCCAGTTCTCGACGTCCGTCGGCATTCGTGTTTCACCCATCCAGGGCCACACGTAAGCCCGTCTGTATGGCGTCAACCCTTCCCGGTGCTTCGGGGAACCGGAGAATGTTACCTACTCGTGGGCTGGCGTGCAGCTCAACCGCGCGCGTGCGGTCCGAGGACGCTCTCGCGGTCGATATCGCGGTACGCCCCGTCGAGGATACGCCCGACCGGAAGCCACGGCGTCACCCCGCTCTCGCCACACGCGATGCACTGTCCGTACACGCGCGTCTCGACTGTCCGGCCGTCGACACCCACCTGCTGGAAGTTCTCGACGACGAGGTCCGGGAGGGTGCACCTGCAGAACTCCGGGTCGTGGAACCGCCAGAGTTCGCTCACGCTCACGCGGCGTTCGTCGTTGACGGACACCCAGGCCCCGTCGTCGAGGATGCGAAGGGCGACGCTCATACCCCCTGTCGGTGCGGAGAACACGAGTACGCCCCGGCCGGAGCAATCCCTGACGAATCCCGTGACGCGCCGTTCCGGACGAACCGCGGTACGACGATATTTTTCGTCGGAAAGTCGCGTCGAAGATAGAGGCAGTTGTCTCCGGTAGCCCGGAGTGCTGGCATCGATTACTGGCTGAGGCGGCCTTATTCCCTTCCCCTCCGTGCGTGTACCTGATGACTGACTCTCTGCGGAGTCGCTACCGACAACACGCACCAGCCGACGTCGCACCGGAGCTGTACGACAGTGAGGAGGACGACCGATGAGCGATGAACCCGCACTCGTGTCCGACGAGCGAGACGGGGAGACGACCGAGGCCGACGACGTCGACACGGCTCACCTCGACGACGTGGAGCCCGGAGCGGGTTGCACCGAAATATGGGAGCACCTCTCCGAGCGTCGCGAGCAGGCCGGTTCCGACTGATCCGATGCTGTGGCGTTCAGTCGGCAGTGCGGCGAGGTGTTTTTGCTCTCGGCGACCAACCGGCGGACGAGATGAGTGACGGAGACGGTCCTCGTCGGTGGACACACCCCGCCGACCGCGAAGAGCCGGTCGGTGAACCGGTGGTCCGCGCCGACCCATCTGTCACGGGCGAACGAGCCCGCGAGGCCGTCGGGTTCGACCCCGACGACCCCGAGAGCGTCCAGCTCGCGGCCGAGACCGTCCGGGCCTTCTCGGAGAACACCGTCGGCGCCGAGGACAACGTCTACATGCTCCGCGGCGCGGCCGCCTGTGCCGCGCTCGTCCGCGGGGTCGGCTCGTACAAGCGCGCGGCCGAACGGGCCGGCGGCGACGTCTCGGTTTCGTTCATCCGGAAGTGGGCCCGCGTCCACGACCTCCCGCAGGCGATTCGACGACACGTCGCCCGCGGCGACATCGCCCCGACGGCCGCGAAGCACATCGCCCGCGTCTCCGGCGACGCCCGGTTCGCACTCGCGTGGGCCGTCCTCGACAGCGACCTCACGGTCCGGGAGGTACGCCGTGCCGCGAGCGCTGTCAACGACGGGGCGCCCGTAGAGGAGGCGCTCGCCGAACACGGGGTCGTCCTCGGGGAACTCGCCACCCGGCTCCCGCCCGACCTCTACCTCGAACTCCGGCGTCGGGCCTCGCTGGAGAACGTCTCCCCAGACGACGTTCTCGCCGACGCGCTGACGGCGTACTTCGCGGAGTGACTGGCGAACGGGCGACCCGGCACGGACACGAAGCGGTGGGTCGCGCCCCCGCGAGACGCTTCGTGACGGTCGTCAGGTGATCGGGCGGGATGGGGTCGCCCTCGTATATGAACGTCCGGACCAGTGCCCGCTTCCCCGCGCTCGAACTGGACAGTAAACGTTTATCAGTGCACCACGGTTAGGTGACCGTGAGGGCCGGTAGCTCAGTTCGGCAGAGCGTCTGGCTTTTAACCAGACGGTCGGGGGTTCAAGTCCCTCCCGGCCCGTATCGAAATCCGCGAGCGGCAGCGAGCGGTTCCGAACGACCCGTGAGGGCCCGAATCGGAGAGTGATGTGAGCGGAGTGTCCCGTGGGTCGACTCCGAACGGCTCGGACCCGGGCGTCACTCGGTCCGTTCGCCCTGATAGCTCCCGTCGTACGTTCCCTCGTGTGTCGCCTCGGCCAGCACCAGTTGAGCGACCCGCGCGCCGCGTTCGAGTTCGATGGGGTGGTGCACCTGCAGGAGTCCCTCGCCCTTTCCCTCGTACCCGGCGTCCCACACCGCGGTGTTGAGCATACAGGAGTTGCGCATGAGCGACGAGCGAGGGTAGATGAACCCGACGTGGCCCTCGGGGATGTGGACCGTCTCGGCGTACTGGAGGACGTATCCACCGGGCGTGAGCGACGCCCACTCGCGACCGTCACGAGAGTCGAACTCGACCGGTCGGCGCTCGCCGATACGCTTGCCGTCGGTTGCAATCCGTCCGGACTCTGTCTGTTCGAGCACCGCTGCGAGCGTGAGGTCGACACCGTTCGGCTGGACCTGTGTCTCGTCGACGGGCGTGACGTGGTCGGCGACGTACGGACCGCTTTCGAACATGCCGGGAGTGGCGAGAGTCGAGGCAAGACGGTTTCGAAGTCGGTCAGGACGGCGGGGGAACCGGTCACACGAGGCGTGTCGTCGACCGAATCGTCACGGCGGTCGTCGGAGTTCACTCGGAGCCGAGCTAATGTGAATTTTACCGCGAAAATTGCCTGACGGCGGTCAATTCTGCATGGTTGTCCAACAGGAACAAGGAGGATTTATATCCGTTCGTCGTCGACGGGCAAACGTTATGGGACTGACGTTGACCGAGAAGATTCTCGACGACCACCTCGTCGAGGGTGAGCTCGAGCCCGGCGAGGAGATCGGAATCGAGATCGACCAGGTGCTCACACAGGACACGACCGGCACGATGGTCTGGCTGCAGTTCGAGGCGCTCGACCTCGACGAGGTACAGACCGAACTGGCGGCGCAGTACTGCGACCACCAGACGTACCAGTTCGACTTCAAGAACACGGACGACCACCGCTTCCTCCGCTCCGCGGCCGGGACGTACGGCGCGTACTTCTCCCGCCCGGGCAACGGTATCTGTCACAACGTCCACAAGGAGAACTTCGCCGCGCCCGGCAAGACGCTCCTCGGATCGGACTCGCACACGCCGACGCCCGGCGGGCTGGGCCAGCTGGCCATCGGTGCCGGCGGCCTCGACATCTCGGTCGCCATGGGCGGTGGCGCGTACTACGTCGAGATGCCCGAAGTCGTGAACGTCCGTCTCGAGGGCGAACTCCCCGAGTGGTCCACGGCGAAGGACATCATCCTCGAGATGCTCCGCCGCGAGACGGTCAAGGGCGGCGTCGGCAAGGTGTTCGAGTACACCGGTCCCGGCGCGGAGTCCCTGACGGTCCCCGAGCGGACGACCATCACGAACATGGGGACGGAACTCGGCGCGACCTCCTCCATCTTCGGCACGGACGAGAAGACCCGCGACTACCTCGCCCGCCAGGGCCGCGAGGAGGACTACGTCGAGCTCTCGCCCGACGAGGACGCCGAGTACGCCGACGAAATCGTCATCGACCTCTCCGAACTCGAGCCGCTCATCGCTCAGCCGTCGATGCCCGACAACGTCGTGCCCGTCCGCGAGGTTGCCGGCACGGACGTCGAGCAGGTCATCATCGGCTCCTGTACCAACGGCGGCTACGAGGACGTCCTCCCGGCCGCGAAGATGGTGAAGGGTCGCGAGATCAAGAAGGACGTCGAGATGATCGTCGCTCCCGGCTCGAAGCAGGCCGCCGAACTCCTCGCCCGCGAGGGCTGGACCGCGGAGATGATGGCCGCCGGCGTGAACGTCTCCGAGGCGACGTGTGGACCGTGCATCGGTATCGGCCACGTTCCCGCCTCCGACTCCGTCTCGCTGCGGACGTTCAACCGCAACTTCGAGGGCCGCTCCGGCATCGAGGACGACTCCGTCTTCCTCTGCTCGCCGGAAGTCGCCGCCGCCGCGGCGCTCAAGGGCGAGATCGTCGACCCGCGCGACCTCGCCGACGAACTCGGCGACCTCGAAGCGCCCGGCATCGAACTCCCCGACCAGTACGACGGCTCGAAGACTGACCTCATCACGCCCGACGAGGCGGTCGACGACGAACTCATCAAGGGCCCGAACATCGGCTCCGCGCCCATCGGCGAGCCGCTCGAGGCCGACATCGCCGGCGAGGTGCTCCTGAAGATGGAGGACAACATCACGACGGACCACATCATCCCGGCGACGTCGGACATCCTCATGTACCGCTCGAACATCGAGAAGCTCTCCGAGTTCACGCTCTCGCGGGTCGACGAGACGTTCGCCGAGCGCGCCATGGAGGCCGACGGCGGCGTCCTCGTCGCCGGCGAGAACTACGGCCAGGGCTCCTCCCGCGAGCACGCCGCGATGTGCCCGCTCTACCTGGGCGTCGAGGCCGTCCTCGCGCAGTCGTTCGCCCGCATCCACAAGGCGAACCTGTTCAACTTCGGCATCCTGCCCCTGACCATCGACGCCGACACCTACCAGCAGATCGACCAGGGTGACGACGTCGAGGTCGTCACCGACGTCGCCGAGGCCGTCCAGGCCGGCGACGAAGAGTTCACGGTCCGCGTCAATGACGACTGGGAGGCGACGGCCACGCTCAAGGCCTCCGAGCGCGAGCGCCGCATCCTCGCCGCCGGTGGCAAACTCCGGCTCACGAAGGAGCAGTACGAGTCTGGCGGCGGCGCCGCACCCGCCGACGACTGAACGCGGCCCCACGACCGTCTCCGTTTTTTCGGTCACGCGAGCGACAGCACCGGAGCCGTCCGACGAGCCGAGCCGTCGTCCTTTTGCGGCGGCCGCCCGTACTCGAAACCGTGCCCTCCCCGCCCGGTTCTGACGACGACGACGGTCTCTCGGCCGACGAGGAGGTCGTCATCCGTCAGGCCGAACAGGCCGACCTCCTCGACGTGTTCCGGCTCGAACGGTCGACGTTCCCTCAGCCGTGGCCGTTCTCGGCGTTCGAGTCGTTCCTCGGCGAACGCGGCTTCCTCGTCGCCCGGACCCGCGGTACGCCCGACGTCGTCGGCTACGTGGTCAGCGACACGACACCGAACTACGGGCGGGATATCGGCCACGTGAAGGACCTCGCGGTCCACCCGGACGCGCGCGGGCGAGGACTCGGTCGGACGCTGCTCGGACGGGCGCTCCAGACGCTCGCCGCGAGCGGTGCGGCGCTCGTCAAACTCGAGGTCCGGACGACGAACGACACCGCCATCGGTCTGTACCGGAGCGAAGGGTTCGAACCGCTCCGTCGCATCCCGCGGTACTACGCCGACGGCGAAGACGCGTTCGTGATGGTGCTGGACCTCGCAGAGTGGGACGGGACGGTCACCGACGCCACCGAGCAGACGCGCGGCGACCGCGGAGCTTGACGTTTTTGTCCGTCGACGCCGACGTCCGTGTATGGGCTACGCCTGTCCGGTCTGTGACGACCCACAACAGGACGCCGAGCACCTCGCGAACCACCTCGCGTTCCAGGCGCTGACACACGGCGACGATCACGAGTCGTGGCTCGACGAACACGCTCCTGGTTGGGCCGAGGGAGGGCCGGCAGACCTCGCCCCGCGGCTGGCAGAACTCGCCGAGGCGGCCGAGTACGAGGTGGTGTTCGCGGACACTACCGGAGAGCGAGGCGACGGCGAACGGTACGATCCGGACCTCCAGGGCGTCGAGGGCCTGCCCAGTCAGGACCACCGGCACGGTGGGGTCGGGGGGCACGACCACGACCACGCGGGCGGCGACGGCATCGACGTCTCGAATCTCGACCCCGAGGCGCGCGACGTCGTCGAGGAGGCCCGGTCGCTGACGCGCGAGATGCTTGAGGAGGGCGCAGACGACGCTGCGGACGAGTGACCGGACTGACACGCCCCGTCCGCGGCCGGTGGGAGTCGACGGTACTACGACGTCCTGTCGAGCGCCGCGGCCGCCCCGGCGACCACGACGAGCAGGGCCGTTCCGACGCCGGCCAGCGCACACACTCTCACGAGGTCGTCGGCCGGCGACGTGAAGAGTCCGACCAGTCCGAGCAGGTCCCACAGGTCCGCCAGGACCGGCACACAGACCCCGGCCAGGAACCACGCGGCGGGCGCGGGGACGAGTCGTAGCTGCTGGCCGAGAACGCTCGCGGCGTCACCCGTGACGAGCGGGGTGGCCTCCTCACCGAGTCGCACGCCACGGACGACGACGTAGGCCAGCGCCGCAGCGACTCCGGTCGCCCGGACGGCCCGGGCGACGAACGGGGTGAACGCGACCCACGAGAGCATCGTCCAGAGGAGCAGTATCCCCGCGACTGGACGGCTCTCGCGGAGCGCCCGGGGCGGTCCGAGCGGCGACGGGGGCGACACGGAGACGAACGGGAGGCGCTCTGTGAGCGTGCGGTGGAGGGCGGTGGAGGGCATCCGACGGCACCGGATTCGGTCGATGGAGAGAAAGGTGCTGTGGTTCGCTCGACGGTCCGACACAGGTAAACGGCCCCCGCCACCAGCTACGCTCGATGCGTACCGAGGGAACCCTGGCACCCGACACCCACGAGGAGGCGCGCGAGGCGTTCGAGGCCGCTGGTCCCGTCGCCCAGCGGGTCGTCCGGGAGACGGCCCGGGCGATGGCGTTCGACCCCGAAGAGTACCGCGAGCGCGTCACGAGCGACGTCGTCTCGACGGCCCGCGACGTGCTGTTCGCCGCTCGGCTGTTGATTCACGGCGGCACCCGCACCGAGTTCGAGGAGTGGTGTGCGGCCCACGACGCCTACGACGTCGTCGAGGTGGGGAGCCCGAACGTCGACCGACTCGTCTGGCACCCCGCACCCTTCGCGAACCGCGTCGTCGCCGCGAGCTACCAGGACGAGCGCGAGGCGGCGGTCGAAATCCTCCGTCGACAGGCGCTCGGCCGCGTCTATCGCGTCGAACTCGAGGAGGTGGAGGGAGCCGCGGTGACCGACGTCGACGAGGCTCGACCGGCCGACGCGGCCGACTCCGACACGGGGGAGCAGGCCGATGAGTGACGACGGCCGCCGACACGAGGCCCTCGCCGACCCGGAGTGGCCCGTCCTCGAGTCCGCGGTGGAGTACGAGACGGGCTGGTTCACCGGGGGGTACGACCTCGTCGAACAGCCCGACGGGTCGACGAAACGCTACTACTGGGCCGAACTCGCGACGGCGGTGGTCGTCGTCAGCGTCACCGACGAACAGCTCGTGATGGTCGAACAGTACCGCCCGACCATCCGGGAGACACAGCTGGAACTCCCCGCGGGTATCGTCGAGCAGGGCGAGTCGTTCACGGGGGCGGCCGAGCGCGAACTCCGCGAGGAGACGGGGTTCGAGGCGTCGTCGACGAGTTTCCTCCAGGAGGTGTGGTGTACGACCGGGATGCTCAGACACCGCCGCGGCTTCGTCTTCGCCGAGGGACTCTCCCCGGTGGCGCAGGAACTCGACGACAACGAGTTCCTCTCCGTGCGAGCGGTCCCGCTCGACGAGGCTGTCGACGTCGCGCGCGCCCAGCCGACTAACGACGCCACCGTCGAAGGCATCCTCATCGCCCACGACGAGGGGCTGGTCTGAGCGGGAGACGTCGGCGAAAGCCGCCGCTCTGCACGAATCGACCCTCCTGCCGGGTCCGGTGTGGTCGTCGCGTACACTGGAACGAGTAGCAACCCCGATTGCGTTCCTCGGCGATACGAATCAGCTACCACGAGAACGCGGATTACAGCCGAAACGCCGACGTCCTCGAACTTGCGTCACCGTGCGAGAAGCCCAGCCGAGTACGTTCTCTGTCCCGGCCCGTGGTTACCGACAGCGTTCGAGCAGATCGTACAGGGGCTGCTGTATACGGAGCGGGTGTGTTGCGGTGCGAATCACACGATACTGCTCGCTCGGAACACCGGTGACAGACGGTCCCGAGACTTCGCGCTGTCTCTTCGGAACTGGAACGCCGACTGCTGACCGCGAACACTACCGGTCGTTGACGAAGTCGACGCCGGTGACCTCGAAGCGAGCACCACCGTCCTCGGCCTCGGTCACCAGCATATCCCACCCGTGGCCGTCGACGACCGAACGAACGATCGAGAGGCCGTACCCCATTCCGTCCTCTCGGGTTGTATACCCGTGCTTGAACAGACGCTCGTGGTCGGCCTCCGGGACCCCGGGGCCGTCGTCCTCGACGTAGAAGCCGTTCTCGAGCGGCCCGACCCGGACAGTCACGCCCTCGCCGCCGTGGTCTACGCTGTTCTGCAGGAGGTTCTCGAACACCTGCACCAGTCGGTCGGAGTCGGCTATCAGCGGCCGAACCGGTTCGTACTCACACGTCGCGCTCTCCGGGAGTGACCCTTCCCGGGCCGTCTCGAGAACGTCGCCGATGAGAGTCGAGTCGGGGCCCTTGACCACTTGGCCCGAGCGGGCCACCTGAAGCAGGTCCTCGACGAGCTGTTCCATCCGTTCGGCCGTCGTCCCGATGGCGTCGAGGTGTTCCGGATCGCCGGTCTCGCGGTACAGGTGGAGGCGACCGCCGACGACTGACAACGGTGACCGCAGGTCGTGCGAGAGAGCGTCGGTGAACTTGTTGAGTCGTTCGAGCTGAACGTTCCGCCGTTCCAGCGCTCGCTCGTACTCCCTGCGCTCGGTGATGTCGATGACGAACTCGACCTTCGTCGTCTCGTTCAGCCGCCGGGACTCGAACAGTCCCCACCAGCGCGAACTGTCGGCGTGGTAGTACTGCTTCTCGTAGGGGACGCCGCTCCCACTCTCCTCGACCTCTCGGAGGTGGCGCTCTCCGGCCCGGTAGAACTCTTCGGGCGAGAGGTCGCGCCACGACGTGCCCAGCGCCTCGTCGTAGTCGAGGCCCACCATCTCGAGAAAGGCGTCGTTCGCGTCCTCGACCGTGCCGTCGGCGTCCCAGACGATGACGCCGACCATCTCCGAGTCGAACACGGGGTGTGAGCGAACCTGCGCTCGTCCCTCGCAAGACGCTTCACGAGGCTCCCGGCCGCGTTCGACGGGACGCCACCAAACGCGGCTGTCGGCCTCGACCTCCTTCGTATTTAACACACCGTCGTCCACGAGCGACTCCAGTTTGCGGCGAATCGTACGCTGGGGACAGTCGAACTCCTCGGTGACCTCCGAAGCAGTGACGGGGGTGTTGGCGGGCCAGTGGTGGTCCAGCGCGTCGAGGACCGTGCTGGACGACGGGACGGAGGAATCCATGGACGTGATTGACCGTGGTCTGAGGTAAGCTTACTGTCAAATTACATAATCCGGCCAGCGACCTCCTGATGCTCGGTCACGTCGGCGACTCTCGTCTGCTGACTACGGGGACACCGCTTCTGACCGCTACTGAGTAGGGCGGTTCCGGCCGTGCTGACTACTGCGCGCACGGCCGGTCACTGTTCGAACTCGACGCCCGTAACCTCGAAGCGTGCGCCACCGCCAGGACCGTCGGCGACTCGAACCTCCCAGCCGTGTGCGTCGACGATTTGCTTCACGATGCGCAGGCCGAACCCTGTCCCCTCTTCTGTGGTCGAGTAGCCAGCGTCGAAAACCTCCTCGCGCTCGCCGGTGGGGATTCCCGGCCCATCGTCTTCGATATAGAACCCGTCGGAGAGGTCACCGACAGTCACGCCCACGTCGTCGCCAGCGTGTTCGATGGCGTTCGTGTAGAGGTTCTCGAGGAGTTGCTGGAGCCGACTTCGGTCGGCGAGGATGCTCCGTTCGGCTTCGGCTGAGAGCGTTGCCTCGGCGGTGTCGACGTAGTGCCAGCAGTCCTCGGCGAAAGCTCCGAGTTCGACCGCCTCGACGGTACTCACTTCGCTCCCCTCCCGTGCCAGCGTCAACAGGTCGTCGATGAGCGCGTGGCTCCGCTCCAGTGCGTCCCCGACGCCGTCGAGTCGCTCGCTATCGCACTCCTCCCTCGCTAGTTCCAATCGCCCCTGGGCAACGGCCAACGGGTTGCGGAGGTCGTGCGAGACGATGCTCGCGAACTCCGCTAACCGCTCGTTCTGACGCGCCAGTTCCTGCTCCTTGCGTTTTCTCTCGGTGATGTCCTGAAACACCCCGCGGACCGTGACGACCTCTCCGTCGCGTTCGACCGGTTCCCCGATGGAGTGAACCCAGCGTTCCTTACCGGCATCCGTGACGAGACGGGCCTCGAATTCGTACGGCTCACCCGCGGAAATCGCTCGTTCGACTGCCTCTCTGACCTGCTGACGGTCGTCGGGATGGTAGAACTGGATTCCCTTCTCGACGTCGAACGGTTCGTCGGGGGGCAGGCCGTGGACGTGATACACGCCCTCGGAGAGCGTCGCGTCGTGGGGCTGGGGCGTCTGCGTATCGATTTCCCAGTACCCGATGTCAGCGACGTCCTCCACGTACTGGAACTGCTCGCTTTTGCGTTCGAGTTCCTGTTCGCGCTCTTTACGTTCGGTTATATCCCGAACGAACCCGACGATTCGGGTGAATTCACCGTCCTCGTCGAAGACGGGGTTGGCCTTGCTGTAGATCCAGCGGACCCCGTCCTCGTCTTCGAGGCGATGTTCTACCTCCGTTGGGTTTCCCTCCAGGATGCGTTCGAGTGTCTGTTCGACCAGCTCTTGGTCGTCTGGGTGGACGTTCCCGAGAAAGGACGTCGGATTTGCTTCGAGTCGATCGATCGAGCCGTTCCACACGTCTTCGTATGCGGAGTTGACGAACAGGAGTTCGCTCCAGTCGCTGTCGAACATGAAGAGGATCTCTTCGGTTCGCTCGGCGAGTTGAGAGAGCTTCTGTTCGGTCTCCGCGACGGCTCGTCCTGCCCGGTACTGTTCGACTGTGTTGTTGATTCGATGAGCGAGTACCTCGTACTGGCTGATTCCGGACCCCTTCTGGAGGTAGTCGGTCACCCCGGCCGAGATGGCGTCGCTGGCAACCTCCTCGCTGCCTTTGCCGGTGTAGAGGATAAACGGTAGGTCGGGGTTGTCCGCCCGGACGGTTTCGAGGAACTCGATGCCGTTCTGGCCAGGCATGTCGTAATCGCTCACGATACAGTCGAAGTCCGCGTCAGTGAGTCGGTCGAGTCCCTCACCGACGCTCGTTACCGTCTCGACGTCGAACCTGTCGTCTATCTGCTCGACGAGAGCCGCAGCCGTCTCTGCGAAATCCGGGTCGTCGTCGACGTGCAGAATCCGGATCGTACTCTTCATTACTGCCTCGAGAGTCCTCGCAGACGAAAAGCCGTTGCTTGTGCCGGTAGCTTCTCGACTATCTCGTGCCGAAGATTCCCTCTGAATCGGCCACGCTGCCCTCGACTCGACCGACAGGGCGGTGAGACGACACCTTCCCCGTCCGATTCACCACCTCCCGTCGGTCGCTCATCCCTCGCGCGTGTGTCACAGCGGCTTGGACCACGTGACGTCACGCGCCACCGGCCCGGCGACCCCGTGGCTCTCGCCCCCATCGTGTCTGTTGCAGCGGTCGCCGTGCAGCACTCCTCCACCCGGCCGCCGGTCGTTCTCTCGCACCCGCGGTACACCACGCCGGGGGACTTATCCACCCGTGCTCGCTGTATGGGGGTATGGACGGCGAAATCTCCACCGACGAGGTCGCGTCCCTCATGGGGACGGACGACCCGCCACGCATCGTCGACATCCGCTCGCCCGGGGCGTTCGCCCGCGGTCACATCCCCGGGAGCGAGAACGTCCCGTTCGGTCGGCTCCCCGAGATGGTCGAGTCGCTGGCCGACGCCGACCACATCGTCACGGTCTGCCCCCACGGGAAGGCGAGCGTCCAGGCGGCCCGCCTCATCACGTCGTTCGAGGGCACGGCGGACGCACGGGTCGAGAGCATGGCGGGCGGCCTCGAAGCGTGGGAGGGTCCCCTCGAGGCAGACGACGGGACGACGGCCGAGGCTGCGGACGGCGAGACGGCGGATTCGCCACCCGACGCGCCGTTCTGACGCTCCGCTCGAACGACGCAGCGGACACAGTCAGGACTCGACGGCCCCGACGACACGAGAAACGAACGACTCGACGCGGACTGCTGCTACGCCGCTGTCATGCGACGTTGAATCCTTTATCGCGGAGGAAATCCTCCACACGCCCGGTGTGGTTCCCCTGGAGTTCGATAGAGCCGTCCTCGACGGTTCCACCGCAGGCGAACTTCGACTTCAGGTCCGACGACAGGCTGTCCATGTCGACGTCCTTCGGGTCGAACCCCTCGATGACCGTTACCTCTTTGCCGTAGCGTCGCTCGTCGATGTGGATGTTGATCTCCTGGGATTCGCGGGCCACGTCTTCACAGACGCAGAGTTCCTCAGGCAGTCCACACGTCGAGCATACCTCTGACATTCCAAGCAGAAATCCGAGAGCGAGATACAAAACAGTATCGGGAGGACTCATCCCCTGAGTCCGGCCGAACCGCGGCGGCGACTCCGACAGCCTCCCGGTCAGGCTGTCGTCGCCGTCGGTTCGTCGGACCGACCCGAGACCAGGCCGCCGACGACGGGCGTCGACTCCCAGACCAGGGCGTCGACGAGGGCGACAGCCCGTTCGGCCTCCGCGTTCGAGACGCCCGACCCGTAATGTGCCCGCTCGTAGATGTCGGCGACGCGTTCGACGCGGCCGTCGAGGCCGTGGCCGCGTCCGAGCGCGCCGATGTACGCCCGTGGCGTCTCCGTCGGCCGCCGCGCGCGGTACCGCCGCTCGAGGAGGCGTTCGAGGCGGTCGAACGCGCGTTCGACGTCGGTCACGGCGTCGTCGGCCGGCCGCTGGTAGCGGAGGCGGAGTTCGGCGGCGAGCCACGCCAGGAGGCCCAGTCGTCGCGCCCCGGCGATAAGGCCGACGAACGCGACGACGCCGAGGCCCAGCGTCTCCTGCGAGGGGAGGTCGGGCAGCTGGAACCCGCTCTCGTCCTCGCCGGTCCCGCCGTCGAAGTTGGCGTCCTGGACGGCGGGGAGCGGCGTGGCGTTCGCGCCGACGTCCCCCTCGATGTTCCGCCGGACGGCGTCGCTCTGTGAGGAGTTGTTCAGCGAGCTGTTACCCGTCTCGACCGGCGTGACGTTCGGGGTTCCGTCGGTGTCCGGTTCGGTGTCGTTGGTGTCGACGCCGGGTTCGTCGTTTTGCCGCGCCTCGGTGAGTCGGGTCCGCTCTGCAGTCTCGCGCGGCGTCGCCGGCGTCGGGTCGAACCGGACCCAGCCGACGTCCGGGAAGTACGCCTCGACCCACGCGTGCGAGTCGAGGCCGCGGACGACGTACTCGTCGTCGCCCACCTGTTCGCCGGGCGTGTAGCCGACGGCGAGCCGCGCTGGGACGCCCTGTGCGCGCAGGAGCGTCACCATCGTGGTCGCGTAGTACGTACAGTACCCGGCGTCCATCTCGAAGAGGAACGCCTCCGCGACGTCGCCCTCCGGACGCTCCACCGTCAGCGAGTAGCGTTTGTTCTCCTCAAGCCACTGCTCGATGGCCACCGCCTTGTCGTAGGCGTTGTCCTGCCCGCCCGCGATTTCGGCCGCCTTCTCGCGCACCCGCGTCGACGTGCTCTCCGGTAGCTGGAGGTACTGCGTCCGGATGGCGTCGGGGTAGTCGCTCCCGGCCCGACGGAGCTGTTCGGAGGTGTACTGCGGGACGCGGCTCTCGACGGTGTAGCTCTCACCGGCTGTGAGGCTCGACGCGGGCGTGAAGAAGCCCTGCTGGGTGATGCGAACCCGGTCCGAGACGCCGCCCGAGACCGAGACGGGCTTCCACGCGGCCGGCATCGCCGACGCCGTCGACTCGACCGTCACGGTCTGGGTCAGCCGCCGCGAGGCGCCGGGCGGTCCGGCGAGGCGGCCCTGGTAGGGGTCGGTGTCGCCCGTCCGCACCCAGCCGTCGCCGGTGTAGCGGTCGTACGTCGCCGTCTGCCAGTAGTGGCGCTCGTCGGCCTCGATGGTGTATCTGACCTTCGGGGAGAGGCGGATGGAGCCGAGCACCTCGATGCGCTCGGGCGAGTTGACGAGGCTCGCCTCGACCGTCGGCGAGCCGCGGTCCGGGAGCAACGGCTGCGCCGCGCCGCCGGGCACCACCGACAGCGTCGCCGCGAGGACGACCATCGCCGCGAGCACTGCGACGAGCGTGTCGAGTTGCGCGACCGTTCCGCCGTACCTGTCGAGCGTTCCCAGCCCGAGCGCCGTCCCCGCGCCGATGACGCCGACGAGCGTCGTCGCCGTCCCCGCGTCGCCCGTGAGGACGAACAGGCCGAGCGTCGTCCCGCCGACGGCGACGCTCCAGGCGTAGCGTTCGCGCATCGCGAGATACCACGAGAGGAACACCGGCCCCGGCGCGACGCCGAGCGCCCACACGTCGGCGGCAGTCAGTCGCAGGACGGAGAGGCCGGTGAGGAGCGCGACGGTGTCCGAGAGGAGCCGTTCGGGCGAGAGCAACGAGAGCTGACTCGCCGGGATGGCGAGGAAGTACGTCACGGTCCCGCCGGTGAGGAGGACGGCGGTGAAGAAGACGGCCGTCCGGACGCGGAGGAAGCGCCCGAGCGCCGTCGCGAGGAGGAACGTCCCCGCGACGAGGAGGACGAACACGCGGTTCCCGCCGACCACGTTCGTGACGTGCGAGAGGACGCTCAGGTACGACAGCGTGAGGACGACCACGCCCGCGAGCGCCGCCCCGCGGAAACTGGTCCGGTCGCCGAGCCTCCCGAGCGACCCGAGCGAGAGCCGACGGTCGCTCGTACTCACACCGCCACCTCCTGTCGGTCCTCGTCCGAGTCGTCGGTCGAGCGGGCGTCGCGCCGGCGGCCGGACCCGGTCACGTCGTTCATGCCCGCCCGCTCGGTGGCCACCAGGTCGTCGAACGACAGTTCACGGCCGCCGAGGCGGACGACGGTCCCCTGTCGGGTGGCACGCACCGCGACGAGCGGCTCGTCCTCCGGTGTCGCGGTTCCGTGTCCCACGCGCGCCAGGTGGTCGAGCGCCCGCTCCCGGTCGCCGGGGGCGACCGAGAGCGTCCCGGTGGGCGTCACGAGCGTCACTGGGACACCCGCCCGCAGGAACGTGAGTGTGAGAGTCGCGCCGGCCTCGGCCATCTCGTCCGCCCGGCCCTCGTCGGCCGAGAGCGAGAGGACGACCGTCCGCGAGCGGTTCTCGGCGGTGAACTCCTTGACGACGAGGTCGCCGCGCTTCGCCGAGGTCTTCCAGTGGACGTCCCGGAGGGAGTCGCCGCGGACGTACTCGCGGAGGCGGTCGAACTCGTCCCGGTCGTCGCTCTCGGCCGTGTCGTGGAGCGCGAGCAGGTCGCGTTTCGCCCGGTTCGAGAGGTCGTACACCCGGGGGTAGACGAGCAGGTCGTCGGTCTCGCGCGCGGAGAAGCGTCTGGACGCGAGGCCGAGGACGTCGTGCGCGACGAACGAGGTGGGACCGACGGTGTGGGGGCCGCGGTGGCGGTACGTCACCTCGTACGAGACGGGCGCTCGGCCGACGGTTGTCTCCGTCCCCGTCTCCCCCGCGAGTCCCGGCGGGAGCGCGTCGCGGACCGTCGCGGTGAACGGCGTGTCGACGTCGAACCGGAGGGTGATCTCCCCCGTCTCGCCGGGGAAGCCGTTCGGCGGGAGCGTCCGGTCGACCGTCGGCGTCCCGGTGCGTCGGACCTGGACGACGGCGGCGACGAGCGCGACGAGGCAGGGGAAGACGACGGCGTTGAGCGAGCGCGCGCCGAACCACGCGGCCATGAGGGTGCCCGAGAGGGCGACGACCACCACGGTCCACCCCCGTCGCGTCAGCCTCATTCGACCGCGACGGTGTCGAGCGCTCGCTCGACGACCGCGGCGCCGTCGTCGTCACCCCCACCGGGTCGGATGCGGTGGCTCCACACCGTGAGAATCTCCGCCTGCACGTCGTCGGGGACGACGTAGTCGCGGCCCTCTAGCACGGCCCGGGCCTGTGCGGCGCGGACGAGCGCGATGCCGCCACGGGGTGAGACGCCCAACTGGGCGTGCTTCCGCGTGAACGACGCCAGTCGGGTGACGTACGACCGAACCGGTTCGCGGACGTCGACGGTGGTGACCGTCC
>NZ_JBEPXO010000071.1:0-20777 GCF_041641895.1 Salinigranum sp.
GGCCCCCCCCCCCCCGGGCGCCGCCCGCACGCAGAGGGGCCTCGACCGGTTCGTCTGACGGCCGGTCACTCCCGACTGTAGCGGTACCCGACCGCCGAGACGACGCCGAACGCGAGGACGAACAGCGCCCCCTGCAGGAAGTCGGGCTCCGTCCCCGTCGCGAACGCGAAGACCAGCCAGACGAGTCCGCCCACGACGGCGCTCGGAACGGCCGTGCGGAGTGCGTCACGTACCTCGGGCATCGTCGGCTTCCTCGGTCCCCAGTCGCTTACCTGTTCGGTCACGGACGGACGCCAGCCGTCCCGAGCGTGTCGGTCGGCCCCGCGTCGCGTGCCGCGTGTCGCGTGTCGGCTCCCGACACCCCGGCGGCACAACCGCTATATGTGGCAGCCCCCCTCCGTGGGTGTATGGTCGCGGAGTGGGAGCGGGGCGACACGGTGCCGGCGACGACAGCGAGCACCGCCGCCATCCGCGTGCTGTGCGTCGACGACGACCCGTCGTTCTGCGACCTCGCCGCGCTCCAGCTAGAGCGGGTCACCGCCGCCGCCGACCGTCCGGTCTCGGTGGTCACCGAGACCGACCCCTCCGAGGTCCCGTCGTATCTGCCCGACGTCGACTGCGTCGTGAGCGACTACGACATGCCCGACGTCGACGGCCTCGAACTGCTCGAGACGGTCCGCGAGTTCGACGCCGACGTCCAGTTCATCCTCTTTACGGGCCGCGGCTCCGAGGAAATCGCGAGCCGAGCCACCTCCGCCGGCGTCACCGACTACGTCCGCAAGGGCGGCCAGTCCGACCGGTTCGTGATGCTGGCGAACCGCATCGAGGAGGCCGTCGCGCGGTACGAGGCGGAGCGCGAACTCGAACGGAGCAACGACCGACTCCGCCGCTCGTCGACCAGCTCCCGCAGTGCGTCTTCGTCAAGAACGCTGCCGGTCGCTACCTCCTCATCAACGAACCCGGCGCGGCGTCGTACGGGCGCACCCCCGCGGAGGTCGAAGGGAGACACGAAGCGGAGTTGCTCGACGACGACACCGCGGCGCGGTTCAACGCCGAGGACCGCCGGGTCATCGAGTCGGGCGAACCCGTCGAGATAACCGCCCAGCGGACCGCAGACGCCGGCGGAGAGGAGGCCGTCGAGCGGGTCCGGAAGGTGCCGTTCGACCTCGTGGCGGGCGAGGGGGCCGTCCTCGGCGTCGCCACCGACGTGACGACTGAACACCGCATCGCCGACCGCTGTACCGACCTCCACGACGCGCTGGACGCGGCCGAGGCGGCGCTCGACGAGACGACGGCGGCGCACGAACGGGGGGACGGCGAGGACGTCGCCGCGGGCCACGAACAGTTGGCGGAACGGCTGGCAGCGCTCCGAGACGCGGTTCCGACCGACGAACTCGACCGACTGCTCGGTGGCGCTCACGGACAGTCGGGCGACGGTACCGTCCGATAACCCCCCAGCCGCCCGGTGAGGGGGCCCGCGCGGACGGCTGACGGCTGTCCCTCTATCCCCCGCTCGACGGGACGACTCCGTCCTCAGAAGGTGCGGACGTCCGTCGACCCGCAGTAGACGCACTCGTCGAGCGGTCCCGCCGACTGGAAGTTCGCGTCGCACTCCCAGCAGTGGTGGCGGTCCTCGTGCACGATTCCCAGGCCCGTCCGGACGCTGTCGATGACGCTCATACTCCGTGCGTTCTACGCTGGCCGAGATATTAGCACTATCTGTTCGAATTTGTGCGATAAAATACCGGAGCAGTATAATTTGGGGAATTTATATCTCTCTACGGTATCCGCGCGTCGTGGGCTCTCAGAGGTCGTACTGCTCGCCGTCGACTGCCAGCGGTTCCTCGAACGCCTCCTCGGCGGGGTAGAAGTGGGCGGTGTGGACGAGTCGCGTCTCGCGCGCCCCGAGTTCGCGCGCCATGTCGAGTGCCCCCTCGCGCGTCATGTGTTTCGACCCGAACGTCCGCGGGACGCCCTCGCTGTTCTCGTGTCTCCCGCCCAGTGGATGGTACTCACAGAGCGCGGCGGGGACGATGGCGTCGGCGAGGAGGAGGTCGGGGTCTGCCAGCGCCGCGCGGGAGTCGTCGGGAATCCCGTAGCTCGTATCGCCCGTCAGCGACAGTTTGGCCCCGGTCTCGGGGTCCTCGACGACGAGGCCGTAACAGACGAGCGGCGGGTGGTCCACCGGCACGAGGCGACAGTCGAGGCCGCACACCGAGAAGCGCTCGAACGGCGCGTGGTCGACGACGGTGATGCGGTCGAGGTAGTCGTACTTCCGCCGGACGGTGTCGGCGACCGACTCTCCCGTGACGGGGTCGGTCTCGTTCGCGGCGTGGACGGGCAGGTCGTCGAAGACGCGGTAGGCGTTGCCGAGGCCGTCGAGGTGGTCGAAGTGGATATGCGTCACGACGGCCTCGTCCGGGAGTGAGACGTCCTGGGTGAGAAACTGGTGGCGGAAGTCGGGGCTGAGGTCGACGAGGAGACACTCTCCCGTCCGACGGTTCTCGACGTGGACCGCGAAGCGCGAGCGCTCGACGCCCAGTTCGCGGGCGCGGACACAGGTGTCACAGTCACAGCCGACGGTCGGGGTGCCGGTCGTGTCGCCGGTGCCGAGGAGGGTGACCCGCATCTGTTCGAGAGCAAGGGACGACGGTGCTTAAGAGTGGGCGAAGCGTCCACGCGGTGCCGGACTCACTGCTGCCACTGCTCGAAGAACGTCGTCCACACGGGGACCGTCGTCTCGTACTCGCGCGTCGCGAGTGAGACGGTCGCATCGACGGACCGGGCCGCGGTGGCCACGAGGTCCTCGAAGGGAACCTCGGTCGCCGAGACCCGGTTCTCCTGACGGTCGTAGGTGACGGTCCTCGCGACGACGACGGCGAGTCCACCGTAACGAGACGTGACGCCTACGGAGGCGTCCAACTCGTCGTGACCGAGTCGCTCGGCGGTCGTCTCCGCCACTGCATCCGCCACGATACTCGCACACCGAACGTGTCCCCAGCGCTCGAACGACACCGTGTCGTACACTGCCTCTTGCTCGGGTTTGGAGCCGTTCTTCACTGCCTCGTGGTTCGTGTGCTCGTACGCAGAGACGAACCGAACCGCGTTCTCGTCCGGGAGAGACGTGTACTCTTCGCCGTCGACGTACGTCTCCTGTGCCGAGACCGGGTCCCCTCGCGGTCGCGTGGGCTCGGGTGTCGTCGGCGCGTCCTCGGCCGGCGGGCGGTCCGTGACGGCCGCGGTCGACGACGTGTCCGTCGTCGGCTGTCGTGTCGGTGTCCCTGCGGTCGGCGCGTCGAGGGTCGTCCCGCCGAGACACCCCGCGAAGCCGGCGACGGCGAGGCCCGTCGTCTGGAGGAGGGTCCGTCGACTGGTCGGGACACACGTCGGGGTTGTGAAGGGCTCGACAACTGTCTTGTGGAACACCAGCCGCGTCGTCGAGCGCTCGGGGCCGCCCCTTCAGTCGTGGGTGTGCGTCCGTCCGTGGCCGTGACTGTGGTCGTGACCGTCGTCCGAGGCGCCGCCGTCGCCGGCGATGAGCGTCTCCTGGTCGCCGTCGATCATGTCCATGTTCTTCAGGTTGTCGCGCTCCTCGAAGTCCGCGACGGCGTCGAGGATGTCCTCCTGGGTGAGGCTCATCCGCTCCTCGGTCAGCGCCTCGAGGACGGCCTCGCGGAGGACGAGTCGGAGGTCGCTCCCGGTGAGGCCCTCGGTCTTCTCCGCGACCGCCTCGGGGTCGAAGTCGGCGATGTCCATCCGCCGGGTGACGATGCGGAGGATGTCCGCGCGCATCTGGTAGTCGGGCTTGGGGAAGTTGACGATCTCGTCGAAGCGCCGCCACGCCGCCGAGTCCAACTGGTCGGGGTGGTTCGTCGCGCCGATGAGGAGCACGTCGTCCCTGATGAGCGATATCTCGTCGATACACTTCAGCAGGGTGTTGACGGCGCGCTTCAGGGCGGCGTGTTCGTCCGACCTCCGAGTCTTGGCGACGGAGTCGAACTCGTCGATGAAGAGGATACACGGCGAGAGCCGGCGGGCGACCTCGAACGTCTTGTCGACGTTCTTGGCCGTCTCGCCGAGGTACTGGCTGGTGATCATCGAGAGCTTCACCTCGACGAACGGCAGGCCGAGTTCGTGTGCGAGCGCCCGCGAGACGGTCGTCTTGCCGGTCCCCGGCGGTCCCACGAACAGCAGTTTACCGATCTCACGCAGGCCGATGTCGGCGAGGTAGTCGCGGTGTTCGATGGCCTTGACTATCTTCTCGATTTCGCCCTCCTGGTCGGGGGTGAGCACGAGGTCGTCGAGCGTCATCTCGATCTCCTCGGGGGCTCGCACGGAGACGAGGTCGAGCATCTCGGCGTCCTCCTCGTCGTCGAAGTACGACTCGAGCAGGCTGTCGATCCAGAGGCGGTCGGCCTGGATGGGCCGGTTCGACTTCCGCGCCTCCTCGTGGCTTACGTCGACGTCGTCGCGGTCCTCGGCGGCCGCCGCGAGCGTGGGGTTCGTCGCGAACCGGTCCCGGTCGGACCGCTGTACGAGCCAGTCGAGCGCCATCTCCGGCTGCGTGAGGCTGATGCGCCCCGCGAACTCCTCTTTCTGGGTGAACATCAGGTCCGAAACCGTCCCCCAGGGGTCGTCGACGCCCGTCGCCTGCCGTGCGGTCTTCTCGGTCGCCACCAGCGGCCGCTCGACGCCACCGACCTCGCCTTCCTCGTCGGACTCGGCCCAGAAGACACGCCGGTACCGCGGCGGGAGGTCGTTCTCGTCCAGTTGCCGGTTCTCACTGTAGATGTGGGCAGTCAGAAGGAACTCAACCACGTCGAGGGCCCGGTCACTCATCCGTTCGTCGTTGCCACCACAGGCGCATAAGACCGTCGAAGAACTCCTCGCGGGCGCGCCGGCCTCCGACACGGACGGCGCGTCACGCTCCGGTTGCCAGTGGACGAACGTCGACGTGTCGAGAATATAGGTGTACTCAACAGGCTAATTTCCTTATATTAGTTCTGATTGTGGGGGATTATGGGCAGGATATCTTAGAATTTCACTTTGTCAACGGTCAGAGTTATATCCCTCCGAAGATGCACGTCTTGTCGAGTAGATGAATCGGAACGACACCCGCTGCCGAGAACTCTGACCATGTCGTCGCTCTCGAGACGTGTGACACGTCCGACCCTGTCCGTCGACGCCCACGGAGACGGTGGTGCCGGCGACCGGTGGGTGACCGTGTCGACCGACCGCGGGGGTGACGACTGACGATGACGCGGCTGAAGCCGGACACGGGGCGGGCCGGTGTCGTGCTCGCCGGCGGCCGCTCGGCGCGCTTCGAGGACGGCGACGTGGCGCTCGCCCCCCTCGGCGGCCGGCCACTCCTCGTCCACGCCGTCGAGGCAGTCTCACCCGTCGTCGACGAGGTGGTCGTCAGCTGTCGGGGCGACCAGCGTCGGCGCTTCGCGGCCGCACTCGGCGAGTCGGACGTATCGTTCGTCGTCGACCCCGTCGACGGCGTCGGGCCGGTCGCCGGTCTCCTGACGGCGCTCCGCGAGACAGACCGGCTGACGGCCGTCGTCACGGGCTGTGACCTCCCACTCGTCCCGTCGGCGTTCCTCGGTCACCTCCTCGACCGGGTCGAACAGTCGACGACTGCCAGCGTGGTCGTCCGCGCCGACGGCCGGACGCGACCGCTCCCCACGGCGGTCAACGTCCGCGCCGCGGCCGCCGCGGCGTCCGAGGCACTCGACACCGGCGGCACGCTCCGTGACGTCGTCGAGTCGCTCGCGCCGGTCGTCATCCCGGAACGCCACGTCGCCGCGACTGTCGGCACCGAGCGCCTCCTGACGGTCGACACCCGGGCCGACCTCGCCCGCGCCGAGGCGGCACTCGCTCGTCGCGGTGAGTCCGGCTCACCCGGCGGCCCGTCCGGTGCGGGCGGCGTGCGCTCGAACGGTCGGTAGTCGACGGTCGAGGGCGGACGTCACGCCGCGCAGGCGACGACCTCTCCGTCCGGTGACTCTCGCGGGTCGACGACGGTGAGTGACTCCGTGCGGACCCGGACGGCCCGGTCACCGACGAAGTACGCCGCCGCGACCGACCGGCGCTCGTCGAAGCTCTCGACGTCCGGGTCGTCGCTGGTGTGGACCTCGCGCCCGTACGACAGCACGACACGGACGCCGACCAGATACCCGCTCGCCGTCGACTCCGGGTCGGTCGCGTCCGCCGAGTCGAGCCGGGTGTAGGTGGCGTCGGGTTCGAGGGTTGGGACGCGGTTCCGCTGGAGCGCCTCCTCGAACGTGAGCGCGAAGTCGATCGCCAGCGCGGCGGAGTCGACGGACAGGGGCGGGTACGGCGGCCCGAACTCGCTCGTGGGGAGGTCGGCCTCGACCTCACGGGGTGGGACGGGTGTCGCCGTCCCCGTCCCCGTCTCGGTCTCCGCTGCCGTCGTCGGTTGCGTCTGCGTCGACCGGGTCGTCGGAGCCGTCTCGCCGTCTCCACCGAGACAGCCGGCGAGCGCGACGCTCCCGATGCCGGCGAGGAGACGGCGTCGTGTCGGAGTGGAGGGCACACGCCCGCTCTCACACCTGCCGACAAGTGCCTTGTGTCGGCGCGCGGCGTCGGCTCCCACCCGACCGCGCGTCGCAGTCGGGACGGGAGACGGCCGACCGGATTTATACACGCCGGCCGTCGACAGTGAGGTATGCCAACGCCCGTCGTTGCGGCCGCCTACCGAACCCCACAGGGAAAAGACGGAGGCGCCCTCTCGGGGGTCAGGAGCGAGGACCTCTCGACGACCCTCGTCGACCACCTCCTCGACGTCACCGGACTCGACCCGGCGCTCGTCGACGACCTGATGTGGGGCTGTGCGCAGCAGCGTGACGAACAGGACGCCAACCTCGCGCGGGTCGTCGCCCTGCTCTCGGCCCTGGGCGAGGAGACGCCCGCGACGACCATCAACCGGTGGTGTGCGTCGTCGATGCAGGCGGTCATCTCCGCGGCCGACGCCGTCGCGGCCGGCAACCGCGACTGCGTCGTCACGGGGGGCGTCGAGAGCATGTCGCGCGTCCCGCTGTCGTCGATGCCGTACGGGGACCTCCACCCCCGACTCACGAGCGAATACGACGTCGCCGAACTGGAGATGGGGGCGACGGCGGAGAAAGTCGCCGACGTGTACGACGTCTCCCGCGAGGCACAGGACGAGTACGCCCTCCGCTCACAGCGGCGGGCCGCCGACGCGACCGACTCGGGCCGGTTCGACGACGAACTCGTTCCCGTCGACACCGGGGACGGACTGGTCACCGAGGACGAGGGTATCCGTCGCGACACCACGCTGGAGGGGCTCTCGGAACTCCCGCCGGCGTTCCGGGACGGGGGGACGGTGACGGCGGGCAACGCCTCACAGATATCCGACGGGGCGGCGCTCGTCCTCGTCACGAGCGAGGCGTTCGCCGCCGACTACGGCCTCGAGGTCCTCGCTCGTGTGGGGACGAACCACGTCGCCGGCGTCGACCCGACGGTGATGGGCATCGGTCCCGTGCCGGCGACGCGAGGCCTCCTCGAACGGGCCGGCCGCACCGTCGACGACTACGACCTCGTCGAACTGAACGAGGCGTTCGCCTCGCAGACGCTGTACTGCCGCCGCGAACTCGGCATCCCGGCTGAGCGGTTCAACGTCAACGGCGGCGCCATCGCCATCGGCCACCCGCTCGGTGCGTCGGGGGCCCGCCTCCCCGTGACGCTCGTCCACGAGATGCAGAAGCGGGACGCCACGCGCGGCCTGGCGACGCTCTGTGTCGGCTTCGGTCAGGGTGCGGCGGTGGAGCTCTCGCGGTAAGCTCGGCCGCCCTGGTCGTAGTCGACCATTCGGTCGAGACCGACCGGCGCCGCTCGCTCAGCAGCGCACGTCGGCCGGGCACACGCTCGGCACACCGAGCCGTCGACCGAGGCCCGTCCGGAGCTCCCGGACCTCCTGGGTGAGGCGCGGGTACGGGTCCAGCGGCGGCGACGTCCCGGCGGCCGACGGCCGGGACTGCTGGTAGTCGATGAATCGGACGTTGACCGTGACCGGACGGCCGGTGTCGTCGGTGATGCGGGTCCGTAACGTCTCGGCGAGCGCGTCGTACTCGGCGTCGCTCGACGACCGACTCACCGTCACCGTCACCGACTCGACCCGGCCGAGGGCGTTCATGTCGCTGTACTCCGTCTTCACCCCGACGAGTTCCAGCGAGTCGTACGCCTCCTGGTTGACGACCGACTGGACGTCCTGGTTGACCTGCTGCTCGAAGGCGATGTGCTGTGCCGTCGCGCCGACGGTGACGACGACGGCGACGGCGAACAGCACGAGGACGAGGGTGTACGCCCCTGTCCGGAGGGAGACCGACACGTTCTCGCGGACGCTCCGGACCATCGACGACCGGTAGCCCAGCGAGACGAGTCCGACGTAGGCGGCGAGGTTGATGACCACGATGTTCATCAGGAGCAGGACGAGCGCGCCCGCGACCACGAGCGGTTGCCCCCAGACCACGCCGATGCCGGCCGTCGCTGCGGCCGGGACGATGGCCGCGGCGACGGCCACGCCGGCGATCGACACAGGCAGGTCGGTCGCCAGCGCGAACGCACCGGCGAACCCGGCGGCGATGGCGATGACCAGCGTCAGCACGTTCGGGGTCGTGAACGCCCCCACCTGGTCGAGCCGCGAGACGACGAGCGACGGCGGGACGAAGCCGGTCCGCAGCAGGAAGAAGCTCATCACTACGGCACCGGCTAAGGCGACCACGAGTCCGATGGCCTGCGAGCTGAAACTGTCGACGACCATCTCTCTGTCGCTGATGACCGCGCCGACGCTCGCCGAGAGCGTCGACCCCGCGAAGGGTGCGATGACCATCGCCCCCACGATGACGATCGCGGAGTTGAGGAGGAGGCCGCCGACGGCGACGACGGCGCTGAACACGGCGAACGCGACGTACGTCGCGGTGGCCGGCTTGAGGTCCCGCGCTCGCTCGCGTATCTCGGGGTGTGAGATGCCGGTGTCGCCACGGGGCCCCTCGACGTACTGTTCGCTCAGTTCGTCGACGTTCGACACGGTCGCATCTGACAGTTCCGACACCACTGTGTACGTCGACTCGTCCAGTCCGGCGTCGTACAGCGTCTCGAGGACCGCGTCGACGCCGCCCGACGGGACGGGGATGTGTGCGACGACCCCGCCGCGAGGGCCCGCCTCGTCGACGAGGACGTGTTCGACGTTCGCCTCCGTGAGGGTCTCTTCGACGGTGGCGAGGTCGTCGTCCGGGACGAAAATCTCGATGAGCCGCATTCGCAGAGACCGATGCAGGCCGGCCGTATCGGTGTTCTGCTGGCAAACTCAGGAGGTGGTCCCGCCCTGCCGATTCCTCGGGACTTCGACGGCCCGGCCGGGGCCTGCCCCGGTCCGCTCGTCTCGCCCCTGCGAGCAGCGGTCCCATTCGGAACGGCCCCCGACGTCGTCACAGACATGGACACGGAGCAGCGTCGACGCCAGTCCCCGGGTTCGGTGCCGGCACCGCACTGGCTGGCGTCGCAGCCACCGCCGGTGCTGCCTGGCGAGTCGTCCGCTCCTGACGCGCGCCGTCACGGGGGGACGGGTCAGTTCGCGTCCCCCTCTCCCTGCCGCTCCGCGAGCGGTTCCTGCTCGCGGACGGCCGTGACCGGCGAGGGGTCGGGCGTCCGGACGATTACCACGTCGTACTCCGGCGCGCCGCTGACGCCGTGGCCGACGCTGGCGACACTCGCGGCGACGCGACCGGCGTTGTCGCTGCCGACGAACACCATCGTCGCGGCCTCCTCCCGGAGGACACGACGGATCCGCGTCGACAGTGTCCCGGTCGGGGCGTGTCTGTCGACGAACTCGACCCGGAACGAGGCGTCCGGCGCGAGGTCGACGACGCGTCCCCGGATGCGGTCGACGACGGTCCCGCGGTCGAACGACTCGTCGGCCGAGAGCCACTCCTTGCCCCGAGCGTAGTCGGCGTTCCCCGCCGGGACGACGGTGACCGCGACGACCGTCTCGTCGGTGACACCGGCGAACGCGACGGCCCGCGAGAGTGCCGCCTGTGCGAGCGGAGAGCCGTCGAAGGGGACGACGAACGTCATGGCTGCTCCTACGGGAGCGGCCGAGAAAGTGATTCCGTGGACGCGTGTGGCGACCGACGCCACGTGCGACCGTTCAGTCGTCGGCGGGTGCGGCACCGCCCGACCCGGTGAGACGGGCGTCGGGGACAGTCCCCTCAGAGGACCAGCCGCGGGCCGCGTAGTAGTCGTCGAGCGCCTCGTCGAAGTCCGGGAGCGAGTAGGGGAGGGTGTCCGCGTCCCGGTCGAAGCCGCGCTGGTTGTTGAAGTGTCGCTCGAGGTCGACGATGCGCGAACCGACGGCCATCAGGTCGTCGAACTCCGCGCCGAGCAGTTCCGCGAGTCGGTCGTCGGTGACGAACCCGCGGGAGAACTTGCAGACGACGCCCGAGTCGAGCACCGCGTGGTGGTTCTCCCGCTCGACGAGTCGCTCCGGCTTCGCGCCGAGGCCCGAGGGGTCCATCGCTTCGTCCTTCCCGACCAGCGGGTACTCCAGCGCGTAGAACGTGGCGTACATGTGGTCCGCCCCGCGGTTCGCCACGGCGAAGGAGAGGCCCTGTCCCTGGAGCGTCCGGCCGTCGTGGCCGGGGAACTCCAGTCCTTTGACGCTCCAGTTCTCGACGCCCAGTTCCTCGTGACAGCGGGCGACGCCCTCGGCGAGGAGGTCGCCGACGCCCTCGCGGTGGGCGATCTTCTCGACCGTCTCGTGGACGAGGTCGACGTTGCCGAACTCGTCCTCGCTGGCGAGGTACGCCGCGACGGTGTCGCCGGCGGAGATGGTGTCCATCCCGAGCTGGTCGCAGAGCTCGTTCGACTGCATCACGTCGACGATGTCGTCGACCGCACAGTTCGAGCCGAACGACATCACCGTCTCGAACTCCGGCCCCTCCGTCTCGACTCCCCGCTCTTCGTCCTTCGTGGGGAGCTTACACGCGAAGGCGCACGCCGAACAGGTCCCCTTCTTGAACTTCTTCTCCTCGACCCGGTCGCCGTTGATGCCCTCGACGCCCTCGAACTGCAGTTCCGAGAAGTACCGCGTCGGGAGCGCCGACACCTCGTTTCCGAGGTCGGTCACCGAGGTGGTCCCCTGCCGTTTCATGATGTGGTCGTCCGTCGCGGCCTCGCGGTGGACATCCATCTGGACGGGGGGTATCTCCACCTCGGGGGTCGAGTCGCCGTCGAACGTGACGAGCTTCACCCTCTTCGCTCCCAGCACGGCGCCGAGGCCACCGCGGCCGAAGGCCCGCGACTCGGAGGTCATAATGGAGGCGAAACGGACCTCGTTCTCGCCCGCCGGCCCGACGTTGGCGACGTGTTCCGCGGCGAGGTCACGCGACTCCTCGACGTACGCGACGGCCTCGGAGGTAGTCGCGCCCGCGAGGTCGGGTACCGGCTCGAACTCGACGCCCTCGTCGGTGACGTGGATGGCGAGGAGTTCGTCGCTCGCACCGTGGAACTCCACTGCGCCGTAGCCGGTGGCGGTGAAGTTCCGCGACATGAAGCCGCCGGCGTTCGACGAGAGCAACCCGTCGGTCAGAGGGGAGACCGCCGTGGCGTTCATCCGGCCCGTGAACGACATCTGTGAGTGCTGCATCGGTCCCGTGGTGAAGAACAGCCGGTTCTCCGGGCCGAGCGGGTCGGCGTCGTACGGGATGCGGTCGTGTGCGAGTTTCGTCCCGACGCCTCGGCCGCCGATGAACGACGCGAGGACGTCGGTGACGTCTGTCTCGCTCGTCGTCCGGTCGGTGAGGTCGACCGAGAGGAGTGGGCCCTTCGCGTGTCGCATGGGTGTCTCTTCTCGACTCCCGGCGATAAAGGTGGCGTCCCCCTTCCACCGCGTACCGCGTCGCCGCCGACAACCGGTACGAATATGTCGGGGAGTGTGTAATTGTCGCCGATGAAACGTACCGTCGCAGTCGGCGTCGCGGCCGTCCTCGCGGGCGTCGGGATGGCGGCCGTCGAGGCCGGACTCGTCGGTCAGCCGGCGCTGAGCGACCCCGTCTGGCTCCTCCTCGGCGGGCTCGTCGTCGGCTACTGGGTCGTCTTCGTCCGCTGGGCGCGGACGCAGTCGTAGTCGTGTGTGTCGTGTTTCGTAGTGTCGGATTTCGACGTCGGTTCGCTCCGTGACTGGTGTTCCGGTGTCGTGGTGAGTGCGACGTGTGTCTCGGACGAGACGCGGTTTGTGGTCGTTCGAGTGGAAGAACGGAGCGAACGCCGACGAAGACACCGGACGGACGGTAGGACACCGTCCGACACACGGACGTGGTGAGGCCACGTCCTCCCCAGCCGACTCCTTCGCTCCTTCCCTCCGGTCAGTCGCTCAGTCGTCCCTCGCGCGGTGTCGGTCGCGGACGGAGCCGCGTCCGTCACGCGCCCCCGAGCCGTGGTGGCGGCCGGCGCGCGGAAGCGAACGAGCAGCGTGAGTGAGCGGCGCGCGAGGGGGGCTGTGCTCGCGGCTCCGTGCGCGAGCACTCGGCTGGGGAGGAGAAGGCGTCTATCGGCCCGTGTCTCGTGCGGGCGTCTCCCACCACTCTCGACGGCCGACGCGGCGACTCACAGCTCGGTCGGGTCACGGTACCGCGTCCGGTCGCTCCAGCGTTCCGGCCCCGTGTGTTCAGTTCTCTGGGTGGACGAACGACATCGCCTCGCGGACGACTTCCCGTTCGCCGATGACGGTGACACGGTCGCCGTACTCGACGGTGAAGTCGTCTGTGGGGACGCGCGCGTCGCCGTCCCGGGCGACGAGCGCGATGAGGACGCCGCCGGGGAGTTCGTCGCTGATCTCCTCGATGGTCATCCCGATGAGTTCGTCGGCGGTGAGTTCGACCTCCTGGACGTCGCCGGACCGACCGATTTCGCTCATCCAGTTCATCATCGCGGGGCGCTCGATGTAGTTGTCGAGCGCCTGCGCGGTGGCGAGAGTCGTCGAGATGGTCCGCACCCCCAGCTCCTCGAACGCTTCGACGTTCGCGGGGTTGTTGACGCGCGCGAGGATGGTCTCGGGCGCGAACTTCGAGCTCGACAGCTGGGCGACGAGGAGGTTCACGTCGTCGTCGCCGGTGGCGGCGACGACCACCTTCGCCTTCTCGGCGCCGGCCGAGCGGAGGACGTCGGTGTCCGTGCCGTCGCCGTGGTGGACGGCGAAGCCCTCGTTGCGGGCCGTCTCGACGGTGTCTCGGTTGTTCTCGATCAGTACGACGTTCTCTCCGCGGTCTTCGAGGCGGTCGGCGAGCGTCCGGCCCACCTTCCCGCCTCCGATGACGAGTACACGCATGGGAATCACGTCCAGGTATTCAGCGATTCGTCGGGCGAAGCCCCCCTCGAAGACGACGGTCATGAGGATGACGAGGAAGACGGTGCCGACGAGGAGGTCCGCGGCCTCGGTGAGTCCCTGCGCCCGGAGTTCGATGGCGAACAGCGTCGCCACCGACGCGGGGATGATGCCACGGGGGCCGACGAAGCTCATGAACCACTTCTCGTTCGTCGTGAACCGGTCGCCGACGCAGGAGGCGAACACGACGGCCGGGCGGATGACGAGTGCGACGGCGGCCACCACCGCGAGGCCGGCGACGCCGAGTTGGATGAGCGTCGAGAACTGCAAGAGGGCGGCGAGCGCGATGAAGACGAACGAGAGGACGATGAGGGTGACGTCACCCTTGAACTCCGAGATGTCGTGCTCGTAGGGGACGTCGAGGTTGCCGAGCAGGACGCCGGCCGTCGCCACCGCGGCGATGCCCGCCTCGGTGACGATGGCGTCCGCCGCGCCGTACGCGACCAGCGCGCCCGCCAGTACGAGGAGGCGAGCGTTCTGCGGGGCGTTCCCGGGCGAGAGGTCGACGTACTGCAGGAGGTAGTAGACGACGGCGGCGACGACGACGCCGATGAGCATCCCGACGCCGAGTCGCTCGGCGAACAGCGAGACGAACAGGCCGGCACCGGTCTCCTGTGCGATGAGCGCCTCGAAGATGACGACTGCGAGGATGGCCGCGGTGACGTCGTTGACGATGCCCTCCGTCTCCAGGGCCGCCTCGACGCGGTCACGCGCGGGGACGACCTCCAGGATGGGTGCGATGACCGTCGGCCCCGTCGCGACGAGGAGCGCGCCGATGAGGAAGGCGACGAGCCACGACGTGCCGAGGACGTAGTGGATGGCCGCCGCCGTGCCGACGAGTGCGATGCCGGCACCGATAGTGACGAGTCTGAGCGTCGCCGCCGGCGCCTCTCTGAGCTTCTCGACGCGGAGGTGGAACGCGCCCTCGAAGACGATGATGGCCACCGAGAGGCCGACGATGTCGGAGAGGCCTCCGCCGAACACGTCCGGGTCGACGACACCGAGCACCTCGGGACCGAGCGTGATTCCCGCCGCGATGAGGAACACCACGCTCGGCACCTGGAACCGGTCGGAGAGCACCTGCGAGATGACGCCGATACCGATGATGGCTGCGACGATGGGGATGAGGCTCACTCCGCCACCGGTTGCCATTCAGTTCGCCTCCATGTACGGCGATTCAATCCCCCCTCGAACATAAAGCCATAGATTGTCTCCGAGGAGCCGAGCGGTTCTCAGTCGGCGAGAGTCACGGCGAAGTATAACCGAGTCGACATCCAATCTCGAGTATGTACCGCACTGTCCTCATCCCCACCGACGGGAGCACCGGCGCGGAGCGTGGCGTGACCGCGGGAATCGACATCGCGAAGCAGTACGGCGCGACAGTCCACGCACTGTACGTCGTCGACGAACGCATCTACGGGCAGACGCCCGCTCTCTCCGACGTGGAGTTGCGGTTCGAACAGCTCGAAACCGAAGGAGAGGGGTACCTCGACGCCGTCGTGGAGCGCGGGTCGGAGGCCGGCCTCGACGTCCGGACGAGCGTCCAGCGGGGGATGCCCCACGAGATAATCACTGCCTACGCGGACGAACACGACGTCGACCTCATCGTGATGGGGCTGCACGGCGCCTCGGCGCATCCGGCCCCACACATCGGCTCCTGTACCGACCGCGTCCTCCGGACGGCTTCCGTCCCCGTCCTCCCGGCGTGAGCCGACCCGGCGTGGTGAGCCGTCGTCCGACCCGGCCCCCTACGCTCTCTCGTCGACGTAGTCGAGGTAGCCCAGCACGCCCTTGGTGTTGAGCCGGTCCTCCGAACGGGCCTTCTCCTCGCCCCACACCTCGACCATGTCCGTGTGGTCCATGAAGTACTCGACGACGGCCTCGTCGTCTTCGAGTTCGAGCCGTTTCGAGCGGACGGCCTCGACCCACTCGACGAGCGTCCGTTTGTACTCGTCCATCACGCCGTCCTCGTAGGCCTGCGACCCGAAGTGACCGTAACACAGCACCTCGGGGTCGAGTGCAGCGATAGCCTCCGCGTCGGCGAGGGACTTCTCGAGGTGGAACTGTGCGGGCGGTGACGTCGGCCGGACGTCGCCCGTCTCGGGGACGAAGATGCCCGCAGCGTCGGCCGTGAAGACGATGTCGTCGCCGTCGTCGTGGAGGAAACAGTGGTGAGGGGCGTGTCCCGGCGCGTGGTGGACGGTGAGCGCCCGGTCGCCCAGGTCGAGGACGTCCCCGTCGGTGAGGCCCTCGATGCGCGCTTCGGGCACGGGGAGCGGTTCGTCGTAGTACTTCCACTGGTCCTCGACGGCCGCTTTCGTCCCCGCGACCAGGCGCGAGGGGTCGACGAGATGCTCGACGCCGGGTTCGGGCGTCACGACCGTCGCCTCGGGGTACCGCTCGGCGAGGTAGCCCGCGCCGCCGGCGTGGTCCAGGTGGACGTGGGTCGCGACGATGTACTCGGGGGCGGCCCCGAGTTCGTCGAGCAGGTCGTACACGTACTCGCGGTTCCGTCCGAGACCGGTGTCGACGACGGCCGGGCGCTCCGCGTCGAGGACGTACACCGTCCCGTACTCCGGGATGCCGTACGCGCCGACGTCGACGTAGTAGAGGTCGGTGCAGCCGGGGACTTCGAACCAGTCGCCGATGGCCATGGCCACAGGAGGGCGGCGGGGTGGCAAAAGGGTTCGGTCGACGGCATCGACGCGTGCCCCCGTCTCTCACGGGTCGACGTAGGCCTCCCGGTCGAGGCGACCTGTGACGCCCGTCGAACGACACGGTTTTGCCGCGTCCGTCTGAATCCGAATCAAATGCTGAGCAGGCAGTACCTCCGCGAGCACCCCGACGAGGTTCGGGCCTCGCTCGACCACCGCGGGTACGACACCGACCTGGACCGACTCCTCGAACTCGACGCCGAGTGGCGTCGCCTCAAGAGCGAAGGTGACGACCTCCGTCACGAGCGCAACGAGGTCTCCTCGAAGATCGGACAGCTGAAACAGGAGGGGAACCACGACGAGGCCGACGAGGCCATCGAGCGCTCGCAGGAACTCAAGACGAAGATTCAGGAGGTCGAGACGCGAGCGGACGAACTCGAATCCGAACTGGAAGAGCGGATGCTCGAACTACCGAACGTCCCCCACGAGTCGGTCCCGGTCGGCGAGGACGAGGCCGACAACGTGGAGGTGGGTCGGTGGGGGTTCGACGACGTCCGTGACCTGCCCGACGAGGTGACGCCGCACTACGACCTCGGCGAGGATCTCGACATCATCGACGAGGCCCGCGGCGCGAAGACCACGGGCGCGGGCTTCTACTTCCTGAAGGGCGACGGCGCACGACTCGAACACGCGCTCGTCCAGTTCATGCTGGACGTCCACCGCGAGCAGGCGTACGTCGACCTCTTCCCGCCCATCCCCGTGAAGAGCGCGTCGATGCGGGGGACGGGCCAGCTCCCGAAGTTCAACGAGGACGCCTACCGCATCGGCGGCGACGAGTTCGACGACTACGGGGACGACGACCTCTGGCTCTGCCCCACCGCCGAGGTGCCCGTGACGAACATGTACGCCGACGACATCCTCCTCCGCGAGGACCTCCCGCTGAAGCACCAGGCGTACACCCCCAACTTCCGGCGGGAGGCGGGCGAACACGGCACGGAGACGCGAGGCATCGTCCGCGTCCACCAGTTCAACAAGGTCGAACTCGTCAACTTCGTCGAACCCGACGAGTCGTACGAGCGACTGGAGGGGCTCGTCGAGGAAGCCGCCGAGGTGCTCGAGCGACTCGAACTCCCGTACCGCGTGCTCTCGCTCTGTACGGGTGACCTCACCTTCGCCTCCGCGAAGACGTACGACCTGGAGGTGTGGGCACCCGGGACGGACGCGGACGACGGGCCCGGGATGGGCGGACGGTGGCTGGAGGTTTCCAGCGCCTCGAACTTCGAGGAGTTCCAGGCCCGCCGGGCGGGCATCCGGTACCGACCCGAACACCACGAGTCGGCGGAGTACCTCCACACGCTCAACGCCTCGGGCACCGCGGTCGGTCGGGTGATGGTCGCCATCCTCGAGTACTACCAGAACGACGACGGCACCGTCACCGTCCCCGAGGCGCTCCGTCCGTACATGGGCGGGCAGGAACGGATCGAAGGGCACGAGAAGGTCGGCGAGTCGGCGCTCGGCGCGGACGACTGACACCCGTTCTCACCCCCCGAGAATCACCGAGGAACACACCGCTCTGGACGTCGTACCTCACGGTATGACCACTCGACGCACACACTGGGCGCACCTCGCCGTCTGGGGTGCCGCCGTCCTGCTCGCGGTTCCGCTGCTCGGTGCGGTGCTCTGGGGCGCGTGGCGGCTGCTCTTCTGGGGCGTCGTCGCCGCGGCGCCACACCACTATGGCCCCGCGGCCGGCGTCACCGCCCCCAGCGCGATGCCTCCGGGTGTCGATACGATGGTCGTCGCCGCGTGGGGCTCGGCTCCCGGGGCCTCTCTGACGTTGGTCGTCGGCCTCGGCTTCCTCGTACTCGTCTGTACCCTGCTCGCGGCCGTCGCTTTCGGCGAACGGCAGGAGGACGCGCTGGCGGCGCTCGAGGAGGCACACGTCCGTGGTGAGGTGGACGACGAGGAGTTCACCCGTCGCCGGCGGGCGCTCGTCCCCGAACGCTCCGACCGGACGCCCTGAGCCGCCGGACCCGAACGGGCTTTACCGACGCCTCGTCTATCCACGTCCGTGTCCGTCGACCTGCACGTCCGCTACGAGGGCGACGACGACCCCGACAAGTGCACGGCGCGCAAACTCGCCCGGTTCGACCTCGCGACGCTCCACCGGTCCGACAGAGCGACGCCGTCCGGCGTCGTTCTGAACCCCCACGCCGAGCAGGCACTCTCGCCGGCGGACGCGACCGAGACGCTCGTGGCGCTCGACTGCTCCTGGGAGTCGGCGGGCGAGAAACGGTTCTCGCTCCGCGGCGAACACCGCGCGCTCCCGTACCTCGTCGCGGCCAACCCAGTGAACTTCGGGCGGCCGCTCCAGTTGACGACGGTCGAAGCGCTCGCGGCCGCGCTGTGTCTCTTCGGCGAACGAGACCAGGCGGCGGCCGTCCTCTCGAAGTTCCGGTGGGGGGAGACGTTCCTCAAACTCAACGACGAACCGCTCCGCCGATACGCCGACTGTGCCGACTCGACGGAGGTCGTCGCCGTCCAGCAGGAGTACCTCGACCGCGGGTGACAGACCGTCCGACCCGCTCGCCGGCACTACGTCGTCCGGCGCTTCACCCAGCCGCCGACGGCGCCGGCGACTGCGCTGTCGGCCGCGAGCAGGAGGGTAATCGCCGAGAGCACGACGAAGGCGCCGAAGCCGCCGAGCAGGGCTCCCAGCGGTCCCCCGGCGACGCCGCCGACGAGGCTCCCTAAGAACGCGACGACGACGGCGACGACCAGCCCCGCGAGCGAGCCGGCGACGAGGCCGTGCCAGGCACCCCGCCCCGGTCCTCCCCCGGCGAGGTAGCCAGCGGCGAAGCCGCCGACGAGTCCCGCCCCGAGCTGTCCGACTGCCGGTACGGAGACGCCGGCCGTCCCGATGACGACGAGGAGGACGAAGCCGACTCCTACTGCGCGCCAGTTCGTCATATCTCTCCCTCTCAGGAGAGACGAATAACTGCGTTGGGATCGAACGAGAGGGTGCGAACGGGCGACACCGTTCCCCGCCGTGGACCGCGGTGTCGCACACCCGCAGTCGGCCCACGGCTCGCGTCAGCGCACAGGGAGACGAGGCCGCGGTATCCGATGTAAAGGCTCGGTCGCGGGACGCGGACGGCAGGGTTTTCACCCCGCGCTTCGACGTGTCGGGTATGAGTAATCTGACAGCGACGCTGCACACGTCGAAGGGCGACATCACCGTCGAACTGTACGACGAGCGAGCGCCGAACACCGTCGAGAACTTCGTCGGCCTCGCCACTGGCGAGCAAGAGTGGGAGGACCCCGAGACGGGCGAGACCCGCACGGACCCCCTCTACGAGGACGTCATCTTCCACCGCGTTATCGACGACTTCATGATTCAGGGCGGGGACCCCACCGGCACGGGCCGAGGCGGCCCGGGGTACACGTTCGACGACGAGTTCCACCCCGAGTTGCGACACGACGACGTCGGCGTACTGTCGATGGCGAACAGCGGCCCGAACACGAACGGGTCCCAGTTCTTCATCACGCTCGACGCCCAGCCACACCTCGACGACCGCCACGCGGTCTTCGGGAAGGTCGTCGACGGGATGGACGTCGTCGAGGAGATCGGTTCGGTCCCGACGGGCCGGAACGACAAGCCGCACGAGGACGTCGTCCTCGAATCCGTCGACGTCGACCGCTGACGGACGCGACACGCGACGGTTCCGCGGCACCGAGTGGAGACGACCGGAACCGGGACCAGGACCGGAACCGGGAGCGGTAGTGGTTATACGTGTCGGGCCACTCTCGGGCGTATGCACTCGACACGACGACGCGCCCTCCATGCCGGCGTGGCGCTGGCTACGGCCGGCCTCGCTGGCTGTTCTTCGGCCTCCTCTCCGTCCGCTTCGCCGACACTGACGTCGACGCCGACGCCGACAGCCCGCCCCGAGTCGACCGAAGGGACACCGAGCACGGCCACCTCGCGGTCGGTCGACCTCCCGACCGCCGACGGTGCGACGCTCCGGACGACGATGGGCGACGTGACGGTCGAACTCTCCCCCGACCTGGTACCGCTGACCGTCGGTAACTTCGTCGGCCTCGCGACGGGCGAACTCGCGTGGCGAGACCCCGAAACCGGAGAGATTCGAGACGACCCCCTCTACGCGGACGTCCCGTTCCACCGCGTCATCGACGACTTCATGATACAGGGCGGGGACCCCACCGGGACGGGTCGAGGCGGTCCCGGATACACGTTCGAGGACGAGTTCCACCCCGACCTGACACACGACAGCGCCGGTGTGCTGTCGATGGCGAACCGCGGTCCCGACACGAACGGCTCGCAGTTCTTCGTCACGCTCGACGCGCAACCACACCTCGACGGCCGCCACGCCGTCTTCGGGAACGTCGTCGCCGGGATGGACGTCGTCGAAGCTATCGGTACGGTGGCCACCGACGAGAACGACCGTCCGCTCGACCCAGTGTTGCTCGAGTCGGTCGCCGTCGAGCGCTGAGAACGGTCTCGCTACGGACGTTCGGTCCCGGGGCCGGACTCGTCACGCGACGGCGATGACTCCCAGTCGCCGGGTTCGACGAGTATCGGGTCGCCGTCGGTGCCGTGGCTCACCGCGACGCTGTGTCTCGTGTGTCGTGCGTGGACCTCGGCCCACCGGTGGGCGGCCCGCGAGGAGAGGCGT
>NZ_JBEPXO010000072.1:0-20739 GCF_041641895.1 Salinigranum sp.
GTCGAGAACACCGCCCCGAAGACGATGACCGCGCCGCCGTTCTTGATAACCGGCAGTCCGGTCGGCATGAACTCGGTGGCCGCCGCGGCGATGCCGGCTTCGCCCGCCTCGGCCAGGCCGCTCGCCCCGAGTGTCCCGATGGCGACGGTGACGACGAGCAGGTAGACGGCGACGGTGACGGCGAGGCTGACGAAGATGGCCTTCGGGATGTTCTCGCGGGGGTTCTTCACCTCCTCCGTGACGGTGGTGATGAGGTCGTACCCCTCGAACGCGATGAACGTCAGCCCCATCGCCGGCAGGATGGAGAACGCCGTCTTGTCGCCCGGGAAGAGCGGCTGGAACTCCGCCGTCGTGAACAGCGGCGAGGTGACGCCGAAGCCGACGAACACCATCAGGATGGTGACCTTCGTCGCGGTGAATATCGTCTCGACGCTCCCGCTCGCGGCCGTGGAGACGGCGTTCAGCGCGACGAACAGGAAGACGGCCGAGAAGGCCAACCCGACTCCGGCGGGTACCTCGACGCCCACGGCCGGCAGTGCGACCCCACCGACCTCTCCCGGCGGGGGGACGATGCCGTACACGTGGAGCAGTTCGAGGAAGTTCGGCGCGAACCCGAGCGCGTACAGCGCGCCGGCGATCATGTACGCGAACCACAGCATCCACCCCATGAGGAACGACTGGAGGTCCGCGAACACCTCGCGGACGAAGGCGTAGCCGCCGCCGGACTTCGGGATGGCGGAGGCGAGTTCGGCGTACGAGAGCCCGGTGAAGGCCGTGACGACGCCGTTGAGCGCGAAGACGAAGATGGCTGCCGGTCCCGACAGCTCCGCCGCCAGGCCGGTGAGGACGAAGATGCCCGCGCCGATCATCGCGCCCATGCCGATCATCGTCGCGTCGAGGAGGCCGAGTTCGGCCTCCGGCGCGCGCTCGCCGTGACTGCTCATCCGCCCACCCGTCCCCTCCCAGGAGACGGGCTGTTCACCCCGCCGTGCGTTCGTCGGTTCGTCGCGAACTGTCCACCGTTCCGGTGTGCACCGATCGACTGAGCCGTCGACGTGCCCCCCATACGCGCCCTCATTATTATTCGCCCCCCTTTGATTCTCCGGCCACTCCCACCGACCGGGAACCGTCCCCGGCGTTCAGAATCCCCGGGTCAGCGCACTCCCGGACGGCCGACCGCCCCCGTGACTGCGCGCCGCGCCGCCGCGACGTCGTGGCCGACGGACGCGACTGCCGCCAGCCCCGGTCGCTCGCCGTAGAGGTAGCCAGTGACGTCGTCGTCGACGACGGCGAACGACCGTCGGTGACGGGCGAGCGTCGCCTGTCGATCCGCGGCCACCTCGTCGAGGGCAGCAGCGAGACCGTCGAGGCGGTCCCACGCCGACAGCGCCACCTCGACTGGCACGTCGCGTTCCGCTGGACCGTCACCAGAGACAGCCGCCTCCTACGAGCGGACGCGACCGAGTTCCGAACGGACGCGCCGACAGCCCCTCTCGACGGCGCCGAGCGACCCCCGTTCGCGGTCGAGGAGCGAGACGAACGAGTCGCGGGTGTCGAGAGCGACGTCGACCCGCTCGACCAGCGCCCGTCGACCCTCGGGCGTCAGCGACCCCGCACAGACTGTCTGGGCCGCGTCCGGACCGAGTTCGGCCGCGAGGTGTTCCGCCACCGACTCCCCGGTGTCGGCGCCGGCCGTCATCACGGACTGCCGGTAGGCGCGAGCGAGCGGACTGTTCGGCGGTCCGCTGGCGGGCGTCTGGACGGTCGTGACCATCCGTGCGCGGGTCACCCCCGCATCGGCGCCGGGGGTGGGGGCGGGGGCGTCCGGTGCTCGAGACGGGTCGGTGTCGGCGCGAGCGACTGCCGTCCGGAAGCGTCGGAACCCGTCCCGTTCGGCGGCAGTCTCGCATCGCTCGGTCTCGACCGCTCGACGCGCCGCGGCCAGTGTCAGCGCCACCGGAGCGCTCCGGGGACGTCCGCGCCGACGACGTCGACGCGCTCGTCGACCCGCGGGAGGGTCGCGAGCAGTCCGTCGTCGGCGTGCGCGGCGATTCCCTGTCCGTGTGCGTTGCCGGCGTCGGCGCGGACGTACGCCTCAGCCATCCCCTTCCCGTCCGCGAGCGGGACGAACCGGACCGTCGTTCCCTGCGGCCCCGCCTCCAGAAGTAGCCCGGCGGGAGGGAACGAACAGGTCGAGGGCGCGACGAGTTCGCGGACGCCGTCGCGTGCTGTCGTCGTCGGGAGGTGGAGGTGTCCCGAGAGCGCGAGGACGTCGTCGCGTGCGGCGAGGACCGCACGCACCGGGTCGTGGTTGCGGAGCTGGTAGAAGTCGCCGTCGGGGAAGGAGCCGGCGTGGTCGCGGGGGTGGAACAGCAGGTGGTGCATCGCCACGACGGGGTGGTCCACCTCGTCGACAGTCCGGCGGAGCCAGTCGAGCGTCGCGGCGCTCACCTCCCCCTCGTGCGTCTCCGTGAGACGGCCGCCCGCACTGGCCGTGTCGAGACAGAGCAGGTCGAGGCCGCCCACCCGCACGCGGAACGGGTACCGCCCCCTCCCGTACCGTTCGCCGAACGCGGTGGCGTCCGGCGCGACGTAGTCGTCCCACACCTTCGGGACGTCGTGGTTCCCCGGGACGGAGACGAGCGGGGCCGAGAGCTCCGACAGCACCGCGTCCGCGGCCGCGAACTCGCGTTCACGGCCGTCGCGGGTCAGGTCGCCGAGGCAGACGCACGCGTCGACTGCGAGGTCGTTGGCGACGTCGACAGCGGCCCGGAGGCGGCTCTCCGACCGGTGGAACACCTTCCACGTCCCCGTCGCCGTCGGCGAGACGTGTGCGTCCGCGACGACGAACAGCCGTGTCGGCCTCTCGGGACGCGGGGCCGCCAGCCGAGCGAAGACCGGACCGACGCTCGCGTCGGCGGTCGTTCTCATCGCTGGACGGTCTCCGTGTACGTTCCGAGCAGTGTCGAACGGTGCAGCCGGATGCGTCCCGTCTCGGCGCAGAGTTCGATCCGGAGGTCTGGGGCCGCTCGCTGGTCGTCACCCGTCATCGTCGGCTACTCGACCCGTCCGTCACCTAAACGTATCGGACATATTATATATTATGGTACGTATCTGGATAGGTGCGTCGGAACACTATATAGCGGTGAGTCCGGCTCAAGTGACGATTGCGCCGGCGGTCAGAAAGAGGAACACGCCCGCAACGGCGGCACCGCGGAAGAGGCCGAGGGCGTTCGCGGCCGGTTCGCGGACCTTCCGCTGTCCGACGCCGTCGCGGAGGCGACTGCTGCCGACTTCGACCAGCGCCGTGAGCGCGAGCCAGAGGACGACCATGGCGACGACGAGGTTGCCGTTCGTCGTCGAGGCGAGGCTCCCGAACGTGTATCTGGTCCCGGCGAGGTGGCCGCCGCTGAGGAGCATCAGCACCGAGGCGACCCGCGACCAGCGCGTCATCGACCGTCCCATCGACGCCAGCGGGCCGGCGTTCAACTCCCCCGCCCGGGCGGCGGGGAGGACGACACCGGCGAAGAAGACGACGCTTCCGACCCAGAGCGCCCCGACGAGCAGGTGGACCGTCGCGAGCGCCGTATCGACCAGAGTCATACCGCGAGCCACGGCGGCACCCGTCTTCAACGTACCCGTCTCCGACGGCGGTTCTCCGCCGACTCGCCGACCGGCGTGAGTCCGCCCGCGGTCACGTCGAGCGGTTCCGCGACGTGGACGAGCGGGTCCCCGCTCGGGGACTCGAACCCGGCCGCGCGGAACAGCGACTCCTCGTGGACCGTCGCCTCGCCGAGTGCGAGCGTCCACGGTTCGTGTGCGATGTCGCCCCGATAGAGGCGGTTGCCGCGGGTGAAGAAGCGGTAGTTCTCGGTGAGGAAGCCCGGAAGCGACCCCGGGTCGGGCACGAACGAGTCGCCGTCGCGGCCGTAGGAGACGTCGAGTCGGGCCCGCGGTTCGCCCGCATGGTCACGCTCGCTCCGCAGCCTGAGCCGGTCGCTGTCGTCGCCGTCGTGGCCGACCGTCATCCGCGCGCAGAAGTACGGGAGGGCGTACAGCGACCGCGCCACCGAGACGGAGAGACGGTCGTCCGCGTCGAGGCTGAAGAAGTAGACCCCCGACTCCTCGCCCCGCGTGACGTACGTCCGGAGGTTCACCTCGGGGAACGTCCGCCCGACCGGCGACCCGCGCGGTCTGATGTCCTCCATGACGAACGCGACGATGCCGAGCCACGCGTCGCCGTCGTAGGTGGCGACGTCGACACCCGCGGGCAGGCGAGCGTTCACGGCGGACGGGTCGGTCGGCCAGTGTGCGAACAGTCCGTCGCGCCACCGCATCGAGAGCAGGTCCGTGGCCATATCGGAGCCGAGGACCGGAGACACTTCTGGGTTCCCCGACCCGGAAGAACACAAGAGATATAATCGGTTTTGAGAGAGAGTACTGTGGGGACGGCGCGGCGTCGTGCCGATCCGTGCACGCCATACCCACCCTTGCACGGGCTCGTCCCCTTCTCTCGAACGCGACACCCGAGCGCGGCGACTCGGACTCGCGCCGCGACGACCCGAACACGCGGCGACGCGCTGGATTCTTTCCGCACGCGGTCGAACCCTCTCGCATGGAGTTCACCGTCGTCCAGGGAGACATCGCCGCACAGTCCGCCGACGCGCTCGTCAACGCGGCCGGGACCAGCCTGAAGATGGGGTCGGGCGTCGCCGGCGCGCTCCGCCGGGCGGGCGGTCCCGAACTCGACGAGGCAGCCGTCGCGCAGGGGCCGGTCGACCTCGGCGCCGTCGCCGTCACGGACGCGTACGACCTCGACGCCGACTACGTCGTTCACGCGGCGGCGATGCCGCACTACGGCGACGGGCAGGCGACGGCCGAGAGCATCCGCGACGCGACCCGGAACGCGCTCGCCGCGGCCGACGAGCGCGGCTGTGAGTCGCTCGTCGTCCCCGCGCTCGGCTGTGGGGTCGCGGGGTTCGACCTCGCCGAGGGGGCGCGAATCATCTGTGAGGTAATCGACGGATACGAGCCGACCACGCTCTCCGACGTCCGGGTCATCGCCTACAGCGACGAGGAGTACGAGACCATCAGGGACGTCGCACGCGGGGTCCGGGGCCGGGAGTAGCCTTTTGTCCGACCGGTCCTCCGAGTCAGTCGATGGACGTGCCCGAGGACGCCCCGGACGTCTGCCCCGTCTGTGAGACCACTTACGACTCGGTCTCGCGGCACGATGCGGGCCTCATGGTGAACCTCCTCGACAACGCCTGGTACCGGCGGGTCTGTTTCGAGCCCGTCTCGGACGACGGCGTCGCGTACGTCCGCTTCTACCACCACACCCACGCACAGGTCGGTGCTGCGCGGGAAGGCCCGACCGACGATGTCACCGACACGGCCGTCCGCTCCGACCCCGTCTCGGGGGACGCCCCGCCCGATAGTCGGTAACAATCTCCGGTATCTCGGTTCGTCGGTCCGTGTTTCCCGAACACGAACGCTGGGATGACTGGCGTCCCACCGTTCGGCCGATGTTCGACGAATCCGACCACGACCACGAGCACGTCCACGAGTACGTCGACGAGCGGGTCGACGACCGAGACGACTGGGCCCGTCGCCGTCGCAAGGGGATTCCGACCGACGAGAACCTCCTCGTCGTCGCCTGTATGGACGAGCGCATCCCCGTCGCATCCGCCCTGGGACTGGAACTCGGGGACGCACAGATCTACCGCAACGCCGGCGGGAAGGTGACCGACGACGTCGTCCGCAGCGCCGCGCTGACGACGAACTTCTTCGACACCGACGAGATCATCGTCGTCAACCACACCGACTGCGGGATGATGAGCGCCCGGGACGAGGACGTCGTCGCCGGCCTCGAAGCGCAGGCGGGCGACTTCGACGACGTGGACCTCGACCCCGCTCTCCCCGAACTGAACATCGGTGACGCCGGGGTCGACGAGTGGGTCCGCATGACTGACGACATCGACGAGGCGTGCTCCGCACAAGTCGCGTATCTGGAAGAGCACGACCTCATCCCCGACGACGTCACCGTCTCCGGCTACGTCTACGAGGTGGAGTCCGGCGAACTCCGACGGCCGGGCGAGCGCGTCGCCGAGGAGATCAGTGAGCGACGGGTGTAGCGTCACGACTCGACCGAGACTTCTTGTCGGAGGCCGCGGCCACCCCACGGTGTGACCTGACGACGGTCGTGGGGTGGTTCGCGACGCGACGGCACACCCGCCCCGCGAGCGGCCCGTGCCGTCCGTCCGCCCTCCCCTCGAACCGCCCCCCGAGGTTTTGCCGCTCGGGCACGTTCTCCTCGCATGGTCCGACTCGAGGACCCGCTCGACATCGGCGGCCTCACCGTTCCCAACCGCCTGTACCGCGCCCCCCTCCTGGAGTGTGCGGGCAACGGCGCCGGCGCCGTCGACGCGCTCGTCTCGCACCTCGAGCCGGCCGCGACCGCGGGCGCCGGCCTCGTCTGTCAGGGTGCGACCATCGTCCGCGGGCCGGGCGGCTGTGCCGCCCCCAACATGACGTACGTCGACGACCCCGACTTCGTCTCGCGGCTCTCGCGGGTCACCACCGCTATCCACGACCACGGGTCGACCGTCGCCATCCAGCTCGAACACGGCGGCCTCCGGAGCATGGAGACGTGGCACGCTGGCTACCGCTCCCGACACCCCGACTACCGGCAGCTGGCCGTCTCGCCGCTCCCCCCGCTGCTCCGACTCGCCGACCGGCTGGGACTGCTCTCGTACGACCCGGACGTCATGACCAGGGAGGAGGTGTACGACCTCGCCGCGGACTTCGGTCGTGCCGCCGGCTACGCCGTCGACGCTGGCTACGACGCAGTCCACATCGCCGGGGCGAACATGGGCATCGTCCACCAGTTCCTCTCGCCGTTCTACAACCGCCGCGACGACGAGTTCGCCGACGGCGTCCGCTTCCTGGAGGTGGTCCACGACGAGATTCGCGACCACGCCGGCGACGTTCCGCTCCTGACCAAGGTGCCCGCGGAGACGGAAGCGCCACCGGGTGTCCCTCACATCACCAGCCGCGAGGCCGTCCACGTCTGTCGGCGACTCGCCGACTACGGCTACGACGCGCTCGTCCCCGTCACCGGGAGCGTGTTCTGGGACGCCAGCATCGTTCGCGGGGCGTTCCCCGACCACGCCTGGCGTGACGACCGGTTCCGCGACGGATACGTCGAGGCGTTCGGCGGCCGGCTTCGCGCGGCCCTCGTCGCGGTCGGGAACTGGCTGGAGTCGCTCGTCTACGACTTCGAACCCGCCTGGAACGCCGGTATCTGTCGCGCGGTGCGTCGGGTCGTCGACGTCCCGGTCCTCGCCGAGGGTGGTATCCGGACGCGCGGGGAGATCGACCGGCTGCTCGGCCGCTCGTGCGACATGGTCGGCATGGGACGGCCGTTCTACGCCGAGCCACGGCTCCCGGCGCGACTGCTCGACTCGACGCCCGAGACGAGCGCCGTCTGTGCGAGCTGTAACAACTGCACCGTCCCGCAGGTCACCGGCGCCGACGGCGTGTGCCGGACGCCGGACGTCCTCCGGGAAGCGGGTCGACTCCGACGCGACGGCGCGTACGACCGACCGGACGCGGCGCCGGAGTCGTCCTCGGAGAGGGACTGACAGCCGTCGCGTCGGGCGGAAATCCCCGAAGGTTAATACCGGCCGTCACGGACCGGTTCGTAATGGCTCGCGACCGCTCGGAGGAGGAACCAGACGAGTTGCAGCCCGTCCTCAACGCGCTCGACGACGCGGACGCGAGAGCCATCGTTCGCGGACTCGAGAAGCCGATGACTGCGAGCGAAATCTCCGAGCGCTGCGACATCCCCCTCTCGACGACGTACCGGAAGCTCGACCTCTTGACCGACGCGTCGCTCCTCAAGGAAGGGACGGCGATCAGGGCCGACGGACACCACGCGACCACGTACGAGGTGTCGTTCGAGGCCGTCCGCGTGTTGCTCACCGAGAGCCGGGAGTTCGAGGTCGAAATCGAGGGCGGCGAACAGGGCCCCGACGAGCGACTCGCAGACATCTGGTCGAAGGTCCGGAGGGAAACATAAATGGTTCACACGACAGCCTCACAGACGGTCGTATCGCTCATCATCGCGGTGAAGACTGCCATCCTCGTGCTGGGTGGGCTCATCACCTACTTCAGCCTCAAAGCCTACCGCCGGACGGGCGAACGCTCGCTCCGCGCGCTGGGAGTGGGGTTCGGTATCGTCACCTTCGGCGCCCTCGTCGCAGGTATCCTCGACGCCATCCTGGGGGTCTCGTTCGCGGTGGGTGTCCTCGTCGACGCGGCGCTGACGTTGCTCGGGTTCGCCGTCATCACCTACTCGCTGTACTCGGACTGACCCCGCGCGCACCCGCCGGAGAGTGTTGTCTCTAGCGCACAAAACCGTTAAGCGGCTCGCCCGAGTAGTCCGGGTATGTCCGACGCCGAGGAACTGGAAGACATCAGACGCCGGAAACGCGAACGACTCGAACGTCGGCTCCGCGAGGGCGAGGGTGACGGTGACGTGAGCGACGGCGACGTCGACGCGGACGAGTCGGGGAGGACGCCGACGACGCCACAGCACATCGAGAGTGCGAGCCACCTCGACGAGTTCGTCTCGACCCACGGGGTCGTCCTCGTCGACTTCTACGCCGACTGGTGTGGGCCGTGCAAGATGCTCGAACCGACGGTCGCGCAACTGGCCCGCGAGACGCCGGCGGCGGTGGCGAAGGTCGACATCGACACCCTCCAGGGCCTCGCCTCGCAGTACGGGGTCAGCGGCGTCCCGACCCTCCTCCTGTTCTCGGACGGTGAGCCGGTCGAGCGCGTCGTCGGCGTCCGCGACTACGGGACGCTCGCGTCGTTGGTCTCGGGCTACGCCGGCTGACGCGTCCGGCCGCCTCGGCCGTGACTAGAGTTATGCGAGTCAGCCGTGTCCTTCGGGTATGCAGTTCGACGTCGAACCGGTCGACATCGCCTCCCGCTCGCCGACCGTCCTGTTGAACGAGAGCGACGCGGCCGAGCTCGGCGCGCACCCGCTCGACCGGGTTCACCTCGACCACGCCGAGGGGACCACCGTCGGCATCGTCGAACTCACCGACCAACTCGTCCCACCGGGCGTCGTCGGGACGACACGGCGACTCGACGCCATCTCAGGCCCCGTCGACGTCTCGCTGGCTCCGACGCCGGCGTCGGTACGGTACATCCGGAAGAAACTCGACGACGTCGAACTCGAACGCCACGAGTTCGAGCGCATCGTCGCCGACGTGACCGACGACCGGCTCGCGGACGTCGAACTCGGTGCGTACGTCGCCGGCGTCTACACGAACGGGCTCTCGCTGCAGGAGACGCTGCACCTCACGGAGGAGATGACGGCGGCCGGCGAGGTCATCTCCTGGGACCGCAGCGTCGTCGCGGACAAACACTCCATTGGCGGCGTCCCGGGGAACCGCGTCACCCCGATTTTGGTTCCCCTCGCTGCCAGCGCGGGACTCACGATGCCGAAGACGTCGTCGCGCGCGGTGACCTCGGCCGCGGGCACCGCCGACACGATGGAGGTGTTCTGCGACGTCTCCTTCTCGCGGGCAGAGGTCGAACGCATCGTCGACGACGTCGGCGCGTGCATCGTCTGGGGCGGCGCGGTGAACCTCTCTCCCGTCGACGACAAGATTATCCGCGCGGAGACGCCGCTCTCGCTCGACCCGCCCGGCCAACTCATCGCGTCGGTGCTCTCGAAGAAGAAGAGCGTGGGGTCGACCCACGTCGTCGTGGACATCCCGTACGGCGAAGGAGCCAAGATGGAGAGCCTCGCCGAGGCCCGGGAGTTCGCGACCGACATCCGCCGGGTGGGAGACCACATCGGACTCACCGTCGAGTGTGCCATCACGCTCGGCTCGCAGCCCATCGGTCACGGCGTGGGACCTGCCCTGGAGGCGCGCGACGTCCTCAAGACGCTCGACGGCGCAGGACCGGCCGACCTCCGGCTGAAGAGCATCCGCCTCGCGGACGTGCTGTTCGAGTGCTGCGGCGTCGACGCCGACGCGGCCAGCCTGCTCGACTCCGGTGCGGCCCGCGAGCGGTTCCAGCGCATCGTCGCCGCGCAGGGGGGTGACCCGGACGTCTCGCCCGGCGACCTCGCGGTGGGCCGACACACGCAGGTCGTCCACGCCGACCGCGCCGGCATCGTCACGCACATCGACAACCGCCTCGTGAACGACCTCGCGCGACGGGCGGGGGCGCCGAGGGACCACGGCGCCGGCGTCGACCTCCACTGCCGCGTCGGCGACGCGGTAGAGACGGGCGAACCGCTCTGTACCGTCCACGCCGAGGTGAGCGCCAAACTCGAGGACGCGTCGTCGCTCCTCGAACGAACCGAACCCATCCGCGTCCGGGGCGCCCGGGAGACGCTCGTCGAACGCGTCTGACGTCCCGGCCCACTTTTCACCGCCCGTGTGCTATCTGGTCGCATGGACGTGCACCGGGAGGTCCACGAGACGGCCGAGGCCATCGACACCATGGAGACCCGGGGTGCGGCGGCCATCGCGGATGCGGCCGCTCGTGCGCTCCGCACACAGGCGCGAGCGAGCGACGCCGACACCCCCGAGGCGTTCCGCGCGGAACTGCGGGCCGCCGCACGGACGCTGTTCGCGACGCGTCCGACGGCGGTGAGTCTCCCGAACGCGCTCCGGTACGTCCTCCACGGCGTCGGCGGTACCACCGTCGCGGCCCTCCGGGAGTCGGTGGAGTCGACCGTCGCGGAGTTCTGCGTCCGACTGGAGCACGCGCAGGCCGACCTCGGCGAGGTTGGCGCGAACCGCCTCCGCGACGGCGACGTCGTCATGACGCACTGTCACTCGACGGACGCGCTCGCCTGCATCGAAGCCGCCGTCGACCAGGGGAAGCAACTGGAGGCGGTCGTCAAGGAGACGCGCCCGCGGAACCAGGGACACATCACGGCGGAGGAGCTCGGTGCGCTGGGCGTTCCCGTCACGCTCATCGTCGACAGCGCGGCGCGGCACTACCTCAACGACGTCGACCACGTCCTCGTCGGCGCCGACTCCATCGCCGCCGACGGGAGCGTCATCAACAAGATCGGCACCTCGGGGCTCGCGGTGAACGCCCGCGACAGGGGGACGCCGGTGATGGTCGCCGCTCAGACGCTCAAACTCCACCCCGCGACGCTCACCGGCCACACCGTCGACATCGAGATGCGCGACGTGTCCGAGGTGGTCGACGAGGAGACGCGGGCGGCTATCGGCGACCCCGACGTGGCGAACCCAGCGTTCGACGTGACCCCGCCCAGATACGTCGACGCCATCGTCACGGAACGGGGACAGTACCCCCCCGAGAGCATCGTCACGTTGATGCGCGAACTGTTCGGCGAGGGGACGACGCGACCGTGGGAAGAGCCGTGAGACCGCGCGTCGGAGACGGACGGTCGACCGGGGAGACGTGGCCGACGGCACCCCGGTAGTCCCTCGTGGTGGTCGCCCGCCGTGCGGTCCGTCACGCCAGCCGCGCGGATCCGCGACCGCTCTCTACCCGCGCGGACCCGCGACCGCCCACGCGACTCACCCGCAAGGCCCTGCGAGGACCCGCGACCGTTCACACGAACAGGAACGAGGGGAGATAGAGCGCGAGGCAGACGAGCGCCGCCCGGCGGTCGATTCCCCGACGCCAGTAGAACAGCCCCAGCACGACGAGCGAGACGACGAGCATGTACGCGGCCGACACCCTGACCGACCCGATGTCCGTCACGACGACGTCGGCGACGAGTGCGCCGACGCCCAGTGAGAAGACGGGGTCGGTGATGTTGCTCCCGAGGATGGCGCCGACGGAGATGCCCGAGTCGCCGCGGTGAGCAGCCAGTCCCGCGACGAATATCTCGGGCGTGGTCGTCCCGAGGCCGGTGAGGACGCCGACGAGGAACTCCGACACCCCGACGAGGCGAGCGATGGCGATGCCGTTCGTCACGAGCAACTGTCCCCCGACGACGACCAGCGCGAGGCCGCCGCCGATCCACGGCAGCGCCCGTTCGGGCGGTTCGGCCTCCTCGACCACCTCCTGAGCGACTTCGCTCCCGCCCTCGTTAGTGTACAGCGTGTAGACGAAGTTCACGTACGCGAGCATCATCAACAGCCCCTCCGAGCGCTGGACGACGCCGTCGTCGAGCGTCAGGAGCATCACGACCATCGCAAGCGTCATCGCCCCGCCGTATATCATCACGTTCCGCCGCTCGGCGACGATGGGCGAGATGAGCGCGACGGCGCCGATGGCGAGCGTGATCTGTGCCGTCTCCGAGCCGACGATGTTCCCGACGACGATGTCGCCCGCGCCGTACCACGCGCCGTACACCGAGGTCACCATCTCGGGGATCGACGTGCCCACCGAGATGAGCGTGACGCCGACGAAGAACGGCGAGATACCGTAGAAGCGGGCCAGCTCGGCCGCGGCCGTCACGGCGCGGTCGGAGCCGACGACCAGCGCCCCGAGGCCGACGACGAACAGCGCGAGTTCGATCAGCATCGTCCGGCGTGACGACAGTCTGCCGGAAAGTTCTTACTCGTCAGACACGTCCGCGCCGAGTTGCGCCCGAATCTCGCGGAACGCGGCGCCGTCCTCTCCGACGACGTCCGCGACGGCGGCGGCCGCCCCGAGCAACCACTGGGCGCGCTCGACGCGCGACTCGAGGTCACCGGGCCCGATGCGGTACGCCTCGACGAGTTCCTCCGTGGAGGCACCGTCGGCCCACTCCAGCAGGATGCGCGCCGTCTTCACCGCCTCGAGCCACCGCTCGAAGCGGTCCGTCGCGCCCATCTCCGTCGTGAGTTCGGCCGCGTGGCGCCGGGCGTACTGGTACATCGTCGCCCGCTCGCGGTTCCCGAGGTAGGTGCCGTGCATGTCCGGCGTGTCGCAGATCACCTCCAGCGCGGTCAGACCGGTGACCGTCTCCAGCTCCCGCATCGCCTCGACGCCCTCGACGACGCGCGCGCCGGTCCGCGGCGCGACGTACTGCCGGGAGACGGCCTCACCCAGCGGCGTCGCGGCCAGCGGTCCGTCTCCGTTACCTCCCCCATCGGCCGCGAGCATCTCCCACTCGACGAGGTCCGCGACCACGCTCTCGACGAGTCCCGCGAGGCTCTCCTCGGGCCGGTCGTGCGCGTAGAACGTCGCGTCGAGGAGGTCCAGCACGCCCGCCTGCGAGTCGGCGAACCCCGACGCGACGATGGCGAGGACGTGTGTCCGGAGCGCCTCGCGGTCGGCTAGCTGTGACTCGACGGCCTCGGGTTCGGCGCCCACGTACCGATCCGTCAGTTCGTCGCGCTCGGCCTCGTCGGCGGCGACGAGCACCGCTTCGCCGTAGGGGTCGAGGTGCGGCCGCCCGGCGCGGCCGCACATCTGGTGGACCTCGAGGACGGGCAACCACTCCATCCCCGACCCGGTGTAGCGCTGCTGGTCGCGGATGACCACCCGGCGGGCGGGGACGTTCACGCCCGCAGCGAGCGTCGGCGTCGCGCAGATGCACTTCAGCTCCCGGTCCCGGAAGGCGTTCTCGACGAGGGCGCGGTGTTCCGCGCGGAGGCCGGCGTGGTGGAACGCGACGCCCTCTCCGACGCAGTCGGCGAGGCGTCGCCCGGTGTCTGCCTGCCCCGCCTCGCGGACTTCCTCGGCGAGCGCCTCGGCCGTTCCCACGCGCTCCTCGGCGAGGCGCGTCGCCAGCGCCTCCGCCTCACGCCGCGACCGGACGAACGCGAGACACTGTCCACCGTCGTCGATGGCGCCGCGGACGAGTTCGACCGTCGCCGCCGTGTCGGCGTCCTCCGCGTCGCCGTCGACCGTCACGGCCAGCGTGGAGCCGTCGTCGAAGTCGACGCGTCCCTCGGCGTAGACCCCGGTGCGGAGGTCGACGGGTCGCCAGCGGCTCCGGACGAGTTCGGCACCGAGCCAGTCGGCGATCTCGTCGGGGTTGTCGACCGTCGCCGACAGCGCCACGACCTGTACGTCGGGCGCGCGTCGGCCGAGCGTCGCCATCGTCACCTCCAGGGTCGGGCCGCGCCCCTTCGAGCCGAGGAGGTGGACCTCGTCGACCACGACGCAGGCCAGGTCGTCGACCCACGACGCCCCGCTCCGAATGGCGGAGTCGACCTTCTCCGCGGTGGCGACGACGACGTTGTACGACCCCAGCTCCTCCGCGGAGTCGAGGTCACCCGTGGAGATGCCGACGTCGACGCCGGGGAGGGCGGAGAACGTCTCGTACTTCTCGCGGGCGAGCGCGCGGAGCGGGACGATGTACAGCGCCGGGCCACCGGCGGTGAGCATCGCGAGTTCGGCGACGAACGTCTTCCCGCTCGCGGTGGGGACGGCGACGACGACGTTCCGGCCGCGGGTGATACCCGCGTCGACGGCCGCCGCCTGCGGCGGGTAGAGTTCGGTGATGCCCGCCGCCTCGTAGTGGGCGACGACGTCGTCGGCGAGCGGCAGGTCACGGACGCGCATTCGTTCGTTCCTGGGGCCGTCCGGGTATAAAAGTCTCCGCGCCGCCTCGCGCGGTCGAACGGCCGTCGCGCCACACGGCGATGGCTATTACCGCCGGCCGGCCGATTCGTCCCCGTGAACCGACGGAGTCTCCTCCGGGCACTCGGCGTCTCGGGTACGCTGGCTGGCTGTGCCGCGCCCGTCACCCCCGATAGCGGGGAGGGGACGCCGCCCGTGACCCCCGACGTCGACTCGCCGCCGCCCGCCCCGCCGGCGACTGTCCCGCTCGGCTACACCTACGTCCGTCCCGACGGCAACCGCCTCGTCGACGGGTCCGGGTCGCTTCCGGAGACCGACCCGGTCGACGTCGCGCTCGGCGCCCGGTCCGAGTGGGTCGTCGGCGTCCCCCACGACGACGGCGTCCTCCTCGGCGTCGTCACCGGTGAGGGGACGGACGCGGTGTCGGTCGACGGCCGGGAGGCGGCGCCAACTGACGCCGACCTCGGTCCGGCGCGAGGGCCACCGCTCCTCGTCGGCGGCGACGACCCGGGGTTCGCTCCGGCACTCGGGTCCCCGACGACGCACCCCGTCCCGACGACCGGCGGGTGGGCCTCCGTCGCGCCCGACGGCGTCGTCCGCCTGCCCGGTGGGCCGAACGCCGACGTGGACGCCCTGCCCGACGCCCGCATCGTCGGTGCGGCGGGGCGGCTGTACGTCCTCGCTGGCCGAACGGACGCGTACGCTCACGGCGTCCTCGGCGACGAACTCGAAGCCCGTTCGGTCGCCGTGCTGGACCCTGCCGGCGGCGTGGAGCGGACGCTCGACGTCCCCGCGGGCGTCGTCGAAGGGCTGGTCCCCATCGTTGCGGACGTGGACGGCGACGGCGAGCGCGAGGTGGTCGTGACGACGAGCGACGCCGACCGGGGTTCGCGTCTCGTCGCGCTCTCGACGTCGGGAGCGTCGCTAGTGGGCCCAGCCGTCGGGACGGGCTTCCGCTGGCGGCACCAGCTCGCGGTGGCGCCGTTCGGCCCCGACGGCGAGACGGAACTGGCGGCGGTGAAGACCCCGCACGTCGGCGGGACGGCGGAGTTCTACCGCGCCCGCGGCGGACGACTGGACCTCGTGGCAGAACGGCGTGGCTACTCGACGCACGCCATCGGCTCGCGGAACCTCGACGGAGCCGTCGCGGGCGACTTCGACGGTGACGGCCGGGTCGAACTGCTCCTGCCCGACGACCCACAGCGGTCGCTCGCGGGGTTGCGGCGAGTGGATGCACGTGTCGAAGACGTCTGGCGGCTCCCGCTCGGCGGGCGGTCGACGACGAACCTGTGTGCCGTCCCGACCGGGTCGGGAATCGTCGTCGCCGTCGGCGTCGGCGAGACGCTCAGGGTGTGGCCGGCGTGAGCCGAGGCTGGGGGCGACGCTCAGATGAGGTCGGCCTCGGCGAGGCGGTCGACGGCCTCGCGCAGGCGCTCCTCGCTCGCGGCGTAGGAGATACGGGCGTAGCCGGGCGCGCCGAACGCGCTGCCGGGCACCGTCGCCACCTGTGCCTGTTCGAGGGCGTCTTCACACCACTGCTGGTCGTCGCCGTCGGGGGCGAACTCGGGCATCATGTAGAACGCGCCGTCGGGGTACGGCACCTCGACGTCGTGTTCGTCGAACAGGTCGAGGAGCATGTCGCGGCGCTCGCGGAACGCGTCGCGCATCTCCACGACGGTGTCGTCGGTGCGCTCCGACAGCGCCTCCACACCGGCGTGCTGGACGAAGTTGACGGCGCACGACACGGAGTGCGAGTGGACCTTCCCCGCCTGCGAGACGAGTTCCTCGGGCGCGCAGTAGTAGCCGAGCCGCCACCCGGTCATCGAGAACGCCTTCGAGAAGCCGTTGAGGGTGATGGTACGGTCCGCCATCCCGTCGAGGGAGGCGAGCGAGGTGGGTTCGACGTCGTAGGCGATGCGCTCGTATATCTCGTCGGAGATGACGGCGACGTCGTGTTCGACGGCGAGGTCACGGACGCCTTCGAGCGCCGCGTCGGAGAAGACCGATCCGGTCGGGTTCGACGGGGAGTTGACGACGAGGAGTTCGGTGTCGTCGCTCACTGCCTCGGCGAGGTCGTCGAGGGCGGGTTCGAGCTGGAAGTCGTACGGCGAGAGGTCCACTCTCGACAGAGAACCACCCGCGAGCTTCACCATCGCCTCGTAGGAGACCCACGCGGGGTCGAGCAGGACGACTTCGTCCCCGTCGTCGACCACCGTCTGGATGACCTCGAACAGTCCCTGCTTGCCGCCGGGGGTGACGACGACGTTCTCCGGTCCGCAGGAGATGCCGTTGCCCTGCAGTTTCGTCGCGATGGCCTCGCGGAGTTCGGGGATGCCGCTCGAGGAGGTGTAGCCCGTGTGGCCCGCGTCCATCGCCTCCTTCCCGGCCCGAACGACGTTCTCCGGCGTGGGGAAGTCCGGCTCCCCGACGGAGAGGTCGACGACGTCCTTCCCCTCTGCTTCGAGCTCCGAGGCGAGGTTCGAGATGGCGAGCGTCGCGCTCGGCTCGACTCGCTCGACCCGGGCCGCGAAGTCGAACTCGTGTGCGTGTCCGTGTTCACTCATGCTAGTGAGTTCATCATTTCGACGGCAGCGTATACGGCTTCCGCTCCTTTGTCGACGCGCTCGCGCGCCTCGGCACCGCTCATCCCCGGTCCCGAGACGCCGAACAGGACGGGCGTGTCGCGGTCGAGACTCACCTGCGTCAACCCCTGCGCGGCCGCGTCGGCGATGACCCGGTCGTGGTCGGTGTCGCCGGTGACGATGGCACCGACGACGACGACGGCGTCGACGTCGTCACGGCGGGCGAGGCGGTCCGCCGCGAGCGGGGTGTCGTAGCTCCCCGGTACCGAGAGTGTCTCGACGACCTCCGCGTCGCGCTCCGCGGCGGCTTCCCGCGCGCGCTCCTCCATCGGTCCGGTCACGGATTCGTTGAACTGCGCGACGACCAGTCCCAGTCGAGTCATACCCGACGGTCCGCCGGGGACCTAAAAGAGGTGTCGTCCGGCGCCGGACCCACGGCCGACGTCGGACGCTGTCACTCCCGCCGTCGAGCGACCGACTGCGGGGAGACGGCGCTCAGGAGTTGGGGTCGACGAGAATCTTCACCTGGTTGCTCTCGGGGTCGAGGAGCGACTCGAAGCCGCCCTCGATTATCTCGTCGAGACCGATGCGCGCCGTGATGAGCGGGTCGACGTCGAGCGTCCCGTCCGCGAGCATGTCGATGACCATGCCGTACTCCTCACCCGACCGCGGTCCGCCGAGGTACGCGAGTGTCCCCGTGATGGTCCGTTCGCCGAGCACGAGGTCGATGGGGTGGGAACTGGCCTCCTCCTCGAAGATGCTGACGATGGTCGTGGTGCCGTGTGGGCGCGTCGCCTGGATGGACTGTTTGTACGTCGCCTCGATACCGGCCACCTCGAACGTCTGGTCGACGCCGCCGTCGGTGAGGTCACGAATCTCCTCGACGGCGTCGGTGTCGGAGGGATCGATGAGCGTCGTCGCGCCGGACTGCTCCGCCAGGTCACGGCGGGCCTGTCGAGGCTCGGAGACGATGATGTCACCCGCGCCGGCGGCGCGCAGCGCCTGGATGACCGACAGGCCGATGGGACCGCTGCCGAACACGGCCGTGGTGTCGCCCGCCTGGACGCCGGCACGACGCACGGCGTGGAGGCCGACGGCGAGCGGCTCGACCAGCGCGCCGTGTTCGATGGGGACGTCCTCGACGAGCGGGACGGCCTGGTGTTCGCTCACGACGACGCTCTCGGAGAAGCCGCCACCGCCGCCCGAGAGGCCGACGAACCCGATGGAACTGCAGACGTGGTAGTTGCCCTCCCTGCACTGGCGGCACTCCCCACAGGCGAGGATGGGGTTGATAGCCACCGCGTCACCGGTCTCGAGCGAGTCGACGCCGTCGCCCACCTCGCTCACCACGCCGCTGAACTCGTGGCCCATCGTGACGGGGAGTTTCTCCCCCGAGATGGGGTGGGGTTCCTCCCCGGGAATGAAGATGGGGCCGGCGGCGTACTCGTGGAGGTCCGTCCCACAGATGCCACAGGTCTCGACGTCGACCCGCACCTGCCCCCGCCCGACGGTCCCGGGTTCGACGTCCTCGATGCGTACGTCCTTCTGCCCGTAGTACACTGCTGCGCGCATTGCGTCCGTACGGACTCCTCTCTAAATGATAAATCATAACATATGATTTATCCCACGAACGTCCGGGGCGAAACGGGCTCGAGTCGGGGCCGGCAGGAGTGTTCGACGCGGAACACAAGAGTTGTAATCCCCGGATGCACGACTACCACTCATGCGTACCGACGAGGGGCCGCTGGCCTCGAGAACGTTCCTCGCCCTCCTGGGACTCTCCCTCCTCGCCCTCCTCATCCGCGTCGTCTCGCTCGGTGGCCGCGTGATGCACTGGGACGAGGGTCGCGTCGGCTACTGGATCCTCCGCTACCAGGAGACGGGCATCCACTCGTACCGCCCGATCGTCCACGGCCCGTTCCTCCCCATCGTCAACGACTACCTCTTCGTCTTCCTGCCGGCCTCGGACTTCGCCGCCCGCCTCCCCGTCGCCGTCGTCGGCGGCCTCTTCCCCCTCGCGGCGTGGCTCTTCCGCGACTACCTCGACGACGACGAAGTGGTCGCACTCGGCGCGCTGTTCGCGCTCAACCCGCTCCTCGTCTACTACTCGCGATTCATGCGGAACGATGTCCTCGTCGCGGCGTTCTCCGTCGTGGCGCTCGGACTCCTCGTCCGCGCGCTGGTGACCCGGCGTCTCGGCTATCTGGTCGGCGCCGGTGCGTTCATGGGGCTGGCGTTCACCACGAAGGAGAACGCGCTCCTCTACGTGGCCTGCTTCCTCGGTGCCGGCGTCCTCGTCGTCGACCACCGACTCGTCCGCGAGACCCGGGCGGGGACACGCCTGAGCGACGTCCTCGCCGAGACGTGGCCGACCGCCGTCTACCGGTGGGTGCGGGGCGACGACGCGACGTTCGAGCGTGGTCTCGCCCGGTTCGGCCTCCACGTCGTCGGGGCCGTCGCGGCGTTCTTCCTCGTCGTCGTGTTCTTCTACGCCCCGCGCCCGGACCTCTGGGCGGCGCTGTCGAACCCGGCGGCACTGCCCGGCCTGCTGGAGGAGAGTACGGTCGGCCCCGCGGAACGGTTCTACGGCACCTGGGTCGACGGCGGCCACCAGGACAACGACTACCTCCCGTTCCTCTACGGCTACCTCGAGACGTTCGTCTACGGCGCGCCGGTCGTCCTCGCGTTCGGTGTCGTCGGCGCGTTGCTCGACCGCTACTCGCCCACGAACCCGGGCTTCCGCCCGCTGGTCGCCTTCGCGGTCTACTGGGGCCTCGCGAGCGTCGTCGGCTACCCGCTGGCGACCGACATCGAGGCGCCCTGGGCGGTCGTCCACGCCGTCGTCGCCTTCGCCATCCCTGCCGCGGTGGGACTCGCGTTCGTCGTCCGCGCCGGGGTCGACTCCATCCACGACGACGACCGGGTCTCGACCGGACTCGCCGCGCTCGTCCTCCTCGCCGCCATCGGCGGGACGATGGGCGCGAACGTCGCCTACTGGAACTCGACGGAGGAAGCGGACAAGGAGGTCCTCCAGTGGGCACAACCCGGCAACGACCTCCGCGAGTCCATCGTCGACGTGCGGGCCGTCGCGGAGGCCAACGAGGGGACCGACGTGCTCTTCTACGGGACGACGACGCCGGGCGGTGACTCGGTCGAACTGTACGTCTCCGACGAGTCGTCGGCCGACACGCCGCCGCCGGGCGGCCCCGCCTGGCACTCGCGTCTACCCCTCCCGTGGTATCTCGAACTGTCCGACGCCGAGGTGACGTCGACGTCGCCCGACACGCCACCCGAGGAGGCGCTCGCGGACGCACCGCCGGTCGTCGTCGCCCACGACTGGGACCGCTCGGAAATCGAACCCCACCTGGAGGGGTACACGGCCCGCGAGCACGACTTCAAACTCTGGGGCGAACACGTCGTCGTCTTCGTCGACGAGGACGCCCTCCGGCAGGCGCGACAGACGCCGCGCACCTGAGCCGGCCGGGTATCCACGTCCGTGGGTATCGGACCGGTCGAGGTGGCAACTCTTATGCACTGACGTACAGCAGTATCGCGTGTGACGCTCGACTCCGACCCCACCATCCCCGGTCCGACGCTCGGCGTCGTCGGCGGGGGGCAACTCGGCCGG
>NZ_JBEPXO010000073.1:0-20460 GCF_041641895.1 Salinigranum sp.
TAACAATCGACAGGTCGAATTGACTCGTATGAGCAGTGAGGAGGAGACGACCGAGCGAGAACGCTCCAGTACTGCCGACTCGGACGCCGAGGTGGTGGACGACGTCGAGCGCGCGGCCGACGGCGACGCGACGCTCGACGTCGAGGCCGCCGTCGAGCGCGAGGAGACGGTCGAGACGCTCCGCGAGCAGGTCACGGAGCAGCAGGAACGTATCGAGGAACTGGAGGGTATGGTACTCGACCTCTCGACACGGGTCGCCGACGACAACGCCACCGGTGTCTGTCCGGACTGTCACGGTCCGGTCGTCAAATCGAAACCCTGGTTCCGGAGCGCGAAGATCAAGTGTATGGACTGCGGCCGCGTGTTCCACGAGTACTGACTGTCGGGACGGACGGCTCGGCCGGAGCCGGTCCTCCCCCTCGACTCCGACGCTCCCGCTGCGCCCGTGCGTGCCGGCGCCACGTCTATATCTACGCCCCGTCTAGCCGGTGCCATGCACATCGAGTACGACCGCGACACGTGTATCGGGATGTTCCAGTGCGTCGACGAGTGGGAGGCGTTCGAGAAGAACCTCGACGACGGGAAGGCCGACCTCGTGGACAGTGAGGAGCGGGAGGAGGACCTCTTCGTCCGCGAGGTTCCCGAGGACGCCGAGTTCGACGCCGAGTTCGCCGCCCGTGTCTGCCCCGTCGACGCCATCAAACTGTTCGACGACGACGGCGAACAGGTCGTCTGACGTTGCGTCGCCGCGTCGCTCTCCGTCGGTGAGGTCCTCGAAAAAACCGAACCGCGACCGTCCGCCTTCGGGTCGTCCCGTGTCTTCGTTCCGGTTCAGTCTGCCGTCGCCGACGCGCCCGTGGCGCTCGCCGCGCCGAGGACGTCACGGCTCTGCAGCAGAATGAACCCGAAGCCGACCTTCGCCGCCAGGTCGAGCACCATGAACGCCGCCGTCTCGATGCCCAGCGGGATGATGGCGAAGCCGCCCTCGGTCCCGAGTATCCAGACGACCGGATACGCCGACCAGAGGACGAGTATCAAGTTCCTGAGGCGACTGAACAGCGCCCCGACTTCGCCGGACTGCCGGCTGGCCTGCTCCGACAGCGAGCCGAGCAGGAAGTACAGGAGCACGAGGAGCGCGCCCGTGCTGATCGCCCACCAGAGGATGCGGAACAGCTGTCCCTCGGTGGCCAGGGCGCCGACGAGCCCCGTGACGATCATGAACACGTCCAGCCCGATGAGGGTATAGATCGTGTTCCGATCCGCGCCTGCCAACAGTGCGAGGTCGAGCAGGAGCAACGGCGTCGTGAACAGCCAGTCGGCGTAGCGAGCCCAGTAGATGTCGAGCGTCCCGAGCCCCTGGACTGACACCTCGATGAGGCCGAACCCGGTGGCCATCGAGAAGTAGGACGCCGCCGCGATGGCGGGGATGAAGATGGTGATGATGTAGTACTCTTGCTGGTCGGGGTCACGTACGGACCACCCCTGTGCGATGAAGTACAGGGTGCCGAGCGTCATCCCGATCGTGCCGATCCACAGCGCTATCGATTCGAGGCCTGCGCCTGGTTGTGCCATACCCACTCGGCGCTAGGGATGAACTCGACTTATATTTGGTGGCAGATGGGAGGAAAAATGTGGACGTTTCCCCCTCGTCGCGCCCGCTACCGGCCAGAACGTTGAAATACCGCGTTCGGGCGACGGCGTGCCGGCCGTGAAGTTCATCCCCGTCGAATCCCACCCTCTCTTCGAGTGATGACGACCACCCCTTCGACGACGGCCGCTCGTGGGGACGGATGAGGCTCACCTATCTCGGTTTCCACCTGGTGTTCATCCTCCCGCCGCTCCTGTTGCTCTTCCGGGCCGCACCGACACTCCCCCGCGGGCGCCGCCGCGTGGCACTCACCGGCCTCACCGGCATCACGGCTCTCGCGCTGGTCTACACCACACCCTGGGACAACTTCCTCATCGATCAGGGCGTCTGGTGGTACGGCGAGGGCACTGTCGTCGCCTACGTCGGTTCCGCCCCGCTCGAAGAGTACCTCTTCTTCGTCCTCCAGCCAGTGCTCTCCGGACTGTTCCTCTACACAATGGGCTTCTCGCCCGCCTTCGAGCAGCGTGACACTCGACTCCCTCCCCGACTACTCGGTGGCGTCGGATTCCTCGCACTGAGCGTGGCCGGGGGCGTCCTCCTCACCACCACGTCGGGGTACTACCTCGGGGCCATTCTGGTGTGGGCCGGCCCGCTCCTGGCGCTCCAGTGGGCCGTCGGCGGCGGCTACCTCGTCCGCCAGCGTCACGAGTGGACCGTCGCTGTCGCCGTCCCCACCCTCTATCTCTGGTTCGCCGACCGGGTCGCCATCGGTCTCGGCGTGTGGACCATCTCCAGCACACAGACGCTCGGTGTCTACATCCTCGGCCTCCCGCTCGAGGAGGCCACGTTCTTCCTCGTGACGAACCTCCTTGTCGTCCAGGGACTGGTGCTCTTCGAGTGGGTGATGCACCGCTGGGGACGACTCGTTCTCGACGCGAACGAACCGCTCGACCCCGACGCGGCCGACGGCCCCGAGAGAGACCCGGTCGCCACCCGGGTCTCGCCTCCGGACCCGGCCGGACAGGACCACGACTCGGTCGACGGAGGCCGATGAGTCGTCCTCGCCTCGCTGCTGTCGGCGCCGAGTCGCTCCCTCCACCGGTCCGTCGCACGCTCTCGCGGGCCGTGGTTCGGCCGTCGTGGCTCGCGCTCGGCGCGGCCGTCCTCCTCGCGCCGCTCGTCGGGCTGCTCCCGCCCGTCGTTCGCTACCTGCCGTTCGTCGTGAGCGTCCTCGTCTTCGGCCTCCCGCACGGTGCCGTCGACCATCTCGCGCCCGCACGCACCGCCGGCGGGGGGGCGGTCCGCTCGATGACGCTCGTCGGCCTCCTCTACCTCGTCGCCGGTGGCGCCTACCTCGCGTGGTGGTTCGTCGCCCCCGTCTCGGCCGCCGCCTTCTTCATCGTCCTCACCTGGTTCCACTGGGGGCAGGGGGACGTCTACGCGCTCCTCGCACTCCTCGACGCCGAACACCTCCCCACACGGGCCGAACGTGCACTCGCGCTCGTCGTCCGCGGCGGCCTCCCGATGCTCGCGCCTCTGGCGTTTCACCCCGCCGCCTACCGCCGTGTCGTGGCCGCGTTCGTCGTGCTCTTCGACGGCCCAACCACCGCTCTCGCGCCGTTCTTCACCCCGACCGCACGACTCGTCGCCGGCGGCGGCCTCTTCGCGGCCACCCTGCTCGTCCTCGCCGTCGGTGCGTGGCGCGTGCGCCGGGGTGCGGCGACCAGTCCGTGGGTCGCCGACGCCGGCGAACTCGTCCTCCTCTGGGTCTTCTTCGCCCTCCTCCCACCGGTCCTCGCCGTCGGTCTCTACTTCACGCTGTGGCACGCGCTCCGACACATCGCCCGCCTCCTCGTCGTCGACCCCGACGCACAGGGTGCGCTCACGAACGGTGACGCCGGCGCGGCGCTGCGGCGGTTCGCCCGCGACGCCGCGCCGCTGACGGCCGTCTCGCTCCTCCTCTTCGTCGGCCTGGCAGTCGCCGTGCCGACGTCCCCGACGGGGCTGGCCGACAGCGACGCCCTGCTCGCGCTCTACCTCGTCGGCATCGCCGCGCTCACACTCCCGCACGTCGTCGTCGTCACCTGGATGGACCGCGTACAGGGGGTCTGGTGAGGCGTCCACCGCCGACGGGGTTTATTCCCGGTTCGTGAGACTGGACACAACTGTTATATCCTCGGTTGGAGAACTCCCCCTTCGAAGGAGAGCCATGACACCCAATACACGTCCGTCCCACGTCGCCGAGTGGGCCGAACTCGTCGGCGACTCCGTTCCGGACGCGGTCAACGACAGCGAGGAGGCGGACCCCTCGCCGTCCGCGGCGGAGCGGAGCGACGACGCCGCCGGCCGCTGGGCCGACGCGAGGACACCGTCGAACGGTCAGTGACTCGCTCCCTCGCCCACCGTTCGGTTTCACTTTCACCACGGTTCGCCAACGCTTAACCGGCGAGGCGCGCAACTGGGAGCGATGGCGGCCACGTCCGAGGACGCGTACGTCGACCACCCGTTGCTCTCCCCGTCGTTCATCGAGCGTCGCCGGTACCAGCTCAGCCTCGCGAACGCCGCGATGGACGAGAACACGCTCGTCTGTCTCCCCACCGGCCTGGGGAAGACGACCGTCTCCCTCCTGGTGACGGCCGAACGGCTCCACGAACTCGGCGGGACGTCGCTGATGCTCGCGCCGACGAAGCCGCTCGTCCAGCAGCACGCCGACTTCTACCGCGAGGCGCTCTCCATCCCCGAGGACGACGTCGTCGTCTTCACCGGCGAGGTCCGCCCCGACGACCGGGCAGCCCTCTGGGACGAGGCACGGGTGGTCGTCGCCACTCCACAGGTGGTCGAGAACGACCTCATCGGCAACCGCATCTCGCTCTCGGGGGTGACACACCTCACCTTCGACGAGTGCCACCGCGCGACGGGCGACTACTCGTACGTCTACATCGCGGAGCGCTACCTCGCGGACGCCGACCACCCGCTGGTGACGGGGATGTCCGCCTCCCCCGGCGGCGACAAGGAGGCCATCCTCCAGGTGTGTGAGAACCTCGGGCTCTCGAACGTCGAGGTGATGACGGACGAGGACAGCGACGTCGCCGACTACACCCACGACACCGAGGTGGAGTGGAAGCGGATTCAACTGCCCGACGAGGTGCTCGCCATCCGTGACCTGCTCAACGACGTCGTCTCCGACCGTCTCGAGAAACTGAAGGAACTCGGCGTGACGAAGAAGACGTCGCCAGACCTCTCCCAGAAGGAACTCAACGGGATGCGGGCGGACCTCCAGAAGCTCATCAACGCCGGGAAGTCGGAGGGGTACCAGGGGATGTCGATTCACGCGGAGGTGATGAAGCTCCGCCGGGCGGTCGAACTCGTCGAGACCCAGTCGGTGGAGTCGGTCCGCCGCTACTTCGAGCGCCAGCGCAACGCCGCCCGCTCCTCGGGCGCGTCGAAGGCGAGCCAGCGACTCGTCTCCGAACCCAAAGTCCGGAAGGCGATGCGCGAGGCGGAGTCGTACGACGGCATCCACCCCAAGTTCTCCCGGACGCGCATCCTCCTCGCGGAGACGCTGGGCATCGGCGGCGGCGAGCGCGTCATCGTCTTCACCGAGTCCCGGGACACGGCGGAGGCGCTCGTCGACTTCCTCGCGGAGTCGTTCCACGTCCGCAAGTTCGTCGGGCAGTCGGACACGGATGGGTCGGAGGGAATGACCCAGCGGGAACAGCAGGAGACGCTCGACGACTTTCGCGCCGGCGAGTTCGAGGTGCTCGTCTCCACGTCCGTCGCCGAAGAGGGGCTGGACGTCCCGGAGGTCGACCTCGTGCTCTTCTTCGAACCGGTCCCGACCGCCATCCGGTCCATCCAGCGCAAGGGGCGAACCGGACGGCAGGCGGAGGGGCGCGTCGTCGTCCTCCTCGCAGAGGACACGCGGGACGAAGCGTTCTTCTGGATTTCCCGGCGGCGCGAACGGGAGATGGAAGACGAACTCCGCGATCTGAAAGGTGTCGCCGACGAACTCGAACGCGAACTGGCGGAGACGACGCTCGACGCGTTCGAGGGGGACGGCGAGGCAGACGGTGCCGGGGGGACCGACGCCGACGCCGACGCCGACGGTGGCGGGGACGGGGACGCCGGGGCCCGGGCCGAGGCCGGGACCGACGCCGAGGACGCCAGTGGCGGGGCCGCTTCCGACGCCGGAGGCGCGACGCGAGAGGCGCAGGCGTCGCCGGCCGCCAACGGCGGGAGCGCCCGCGACTCGTCGCTGACCGACTTCGCGTCGTCGGCCGACGAGGACTCGGCTGCGAACGCGGACGACGGCGACGACCCGTCGGGAACGGTCGCGACTGCCGACTCCGGGGACGAAGACGTCGTCGAGGTGGTCGTCGACCAGCGCGAACTCGACTCGACCATCGCTCGCGACCTTTCGACGCGCGACGGCGTCAGGACACGCCTGGAGACGCTCGCGGTCGGCGACTACGTCTGCTCGGATCGGGTCGTCGTCGAACGCAAGACCGTCTCGGACTTCCTCGACACGCTCACCGGCGGCGACCGCTCGCTGTTCGGGCAGGCCCGCGACATGTCCCGACACTACGCGCGCCCGGTGGTACTCATCGAGGGAGACGGCCTCTACGAGGAGCGGAACATCCACCCCGGCGCCATCCGTGGGGCCATCGCGTCGCTCGCCGTCGACTTCGGCGTGAGCGTGCTCCACACCCGAGACGAGACCGACACCACCGAACTCCTCGCGACTCTCGCCTCCCGCGAACAGACCGAACGCGACCGGGCGGTGAGCGTCCACGGCGAGAAGGCGGCGAAGACGCTCGACGAACAGCAGGAGTACGTCGTCGGCGCCATCGCCGACGTCGGCCCCGTCACGGCACAGTCGCTGCTCGCTCACTTCGGCAGCGTCGAGGCGGTGATGACCGCGACGGAGGCGGACCTCCAGGACGTCAGAGGCGTCGGCGCCAAGACCGCACAGCGCATCCGCGAAGTCGTCGGGAGCGACTACGCGTACGACGAGAGCGACGGCGAGGACGCGGCCGACGAGAGCGCGAACGCGGCCGACGGCGAAGCAGACGCCGACGGTTCAGAGTAGCTACGGGACGACCGTCACCGGGAGCGCGCTGGCCCGTACCACCGCCTCGGCGGCGCTCCCGAGGATGGCCCGTTCGACCGCCCCGGAGCCGTGATGGCCCATCACGACGTGGTCGTACTCCTCTTCCTGAGCGTACTGCACGATGGCCTTGCCGACTCCCGAGTCGGTCCAGACCGCCAGGTCGACCAGTTCGACCGTCGGGGTGTCTACGAGGTCCGACGCGTCGACGTGCTCTCTGGCCCGTTCGATGATGGCCTCCGTGGCGTCGGTCTCCTGGTTCGAGAAGTGGACGACGTGGACGCTGGCGTCGAACCGCGCCGCGACGTCCAGGGCGAAGTCGAGCGCGTCGAAACTCGGCTGACTGCCGTCGACGGGAACGAGGACCCGTCTCATCGGCCTCGGTCGAGTGCGGCGAGCGCTTCGGCGGCTTCGCGCGCCGCGGTCAGGTGGTCCGTCGCCCGCCGCGGGCCGTCGGCCGCCTCGGCCTGCTGTGCGTGGTGAGTCAGGATCCGCACGAGCGACGCGTAGGCCGCGGCGATTCCGTCGGCGTCGTCGTCCGTCCGCGACCCGGTCGCCGTCGTTCCCGGTGACGGCGCACGCGTGGTCATCTCCGGACGCTCGCGTGCCCTCGCGTCGGCCTCCCGTGCCTGCCCCTCACCACGTCCGCTGTCGGCCCGGGGCGCCGGGTGGCCGGCGGCGTCCGCGTCGAGCGCGCTGACCCCGTCAGCGGTGGCCTCGTCGGCGGGGTCGGGAGCCGTCCGGCCCGTCTCCCCTGTCGAGGCGTCCGCGCCGGCCTCCGTCTCCGGTGGCTGCGCTGCCGTGTTCGGTGCCTGCGCCTGCTGTGTCTGCTGTGCCTGCTCCTCTCCGGCCTCGGCCTCGGCTTCGGCTTCGGCCGCCTGTGCCCGTCCTTCGCACGTCGCACAGAACACCTGTCCCTGGTAGCGAAAGAGCGGGTCGCCGCAGGTGTCGCAGTGTCGGTTCGTCATCGTCGCGCCCTGCAGGAGGAGCTGGCTCATCCGCTCGGTCTCCTTGCGCTTCTCGCGGTCCTTCTCGAACTTCTCCCGGAGCTTCTGTCGCTCCGCCTCCTTGTCGAAGTCGCTCATACGTCCACCCATGCGACTCGCGTCGAAAAACCCACCGGGGACGGCGAGACGACCCCCGGAGACGCGTCCGGGCGACTGGCTCGGCTCGTCCGACGAGTCCGACGAGTTCGACGAGTTCGACGAGTCCGTCCCGTTCGGTCGGTTCGGCCGTTCCGAAGCGTTTAATCGGAATCCCGAGAGGCTTCGAAACGGTATGACGAAAGTTAGCGTGGTCGGTGCCGCCGGTACTGTCGGCGCCGCGGCCGGGTACAACATCGCCCTTCGGGACATCTGTGACGAACTGGTTCTCGTCGACATCCCGAAGATGGAGGACAAGACGGTCGGCCAGGCCGCCGACACGAACCACGGCATCGCCTACGACTCGAACACGCGCGTCGTTCAGGGTGGGTACGAGGCGACCGAGGGCTCCGACGTCGTCGTCATCACGGCGGGCATCCCCCGGAAGGAGGGGCAGACCCGTATCGACCTCGCGGGCGACAACGCGCCCATCATGCAGGACATCCACGACTCGCTCGCCGAGTACAACGACGACTTCGTCTCCATCACCACCTCGAACCCCGTCGACCTGCTCAACCGACACCTCTACGAGGTCGGTGACCGCGCCCGGGAGAAGGTCATCGGCTTCGGCGGACGGCTCGACTCCGCGCGCTTCCGCTACGTCCTCTCGGAGCGCTTCGACGTCCCCGTGAAGAACGTCGAGGCGACCATCCTCGGCGAGCACGGCGACGCGCAGGTCCCCGTCTTCTCGAAGGTCCGCGTCGACGGTGCGGACCCGTCGTTCTCCGACGACGAGCGCGAGGAGATTCTCTCGGACCTCCAGGAGTCCGCGATGGACGTCATCTCCCGCAAGGGAGCGACCCAGTGGGGCCCGGCGACGGGCGTCGCCCACATGACGGAGGCTGTCCTCCGGGACACGGGTGCGGTCCTCCCCGGTTCTGTCAAACTCGACGGCGAGTTCGGGCAGTCGGACACGGCGTTCGGCGTCCCCGTCAAACTCGGCGCGAACGGCGTCGAGGAGGTCGTCGAGTGGGACCTCGACGACTACGAGGCCGACCTCCTGGCGGAAGCCTCCGAGAAGCTCTCGACGCAGTACGAGAAGATGACGGCCGACCTCTGAGCGACACCGCGCCGCGACGACGCACCCACGTTTTTCACCGTCGCACACGCGTGTAGCCGTGCCCATGTCCTCGCCACCCGCCCACACGAGCACGCCCTTCACCGCCGCTCCCTCCTCGCGGTTCGAGCGCCGTCGCGTCCTCGTCTTCTCTCTCCTGGCGTTCGGCCTCGCGTGGACCGTCGGCGGCGTCATCGCCGCGACGGGCGGCCTCCGCGACAGTCCACCGCTCGTCGCGGGCCTCTCGCTCGCCACGGTCCTCCTCGCGACGGGGTACATGTTCGCCCCCGCGGTCGCACACCTGCTGACGCGACTCCTGACGGCCGAGGGGTTCGACGGGGCGAAGCGCGTGCTCCGACCGAATCTCCCCGCGGCCATCGGGACGTACCTCCTCGCGTGGGTCGCGCCGGCCGCGCTCACGCTCGTCGGCGTCGGTCTCTACTTCGTCGCGTTCCCCGCGCGGTTCGACCCCACGCTCTCGACCGTCCGGTCGGTCCTGCCGGCCGACGCGCCGCTGTCGCCCGAACTGGTCGTCGTCGTTCAACTCGCCGCGGCGCTCACGGTCGGTCCGGCCATCAACACCGTCTTCGCGGTCGGTGAGGAGTTCGGCTGGCGCGGCTACCTCCTCCCGAAACTGCTCCCGCTCGGCGCACGGCCCGCCGTCGTCCTCGTGGGCGTCGTCTGGGGCGTCTGGCACTGGCCGGTCGTCGCCATGGGGTACAACTACGGCGTCGGCTACCCCGGCTCGCCCTGGACCGGTATGCTCGCGATGGTCGCGATGACGACGGCGACGGGGACGTTCCTCGCCTGGGTGACCCTCCGCTCGGAGAGCGTGTGGCCCGCCGCGCTCGGCCACGGTGCCATCAACGCCGTCGGCGGCATCGGACTGGTGGTCTCGCAGTCGCCCCCGTCGCTCCTCCTCGGTCCGACGGTCACCGGACTCGTCGTCGTGGTCCCGTGGGCGCTGCTCGCGGCGTGGTTGCTTCTCGCCCCCGACCGACTGGCGTCGGTCTAGAGCCGTTCCTTGAGCGTCCGCGCCGTCTTCACTCCCACGCCGGGGACGTCGGTGAGGTCTTCCAGGGAGGCGGTCCGGACGGCGTCGACGCTGCCGAACCGCCGGAGGAGCTTTCGGCGCGTGGCCGGCCCGACACCGTCGATGTCGTCGAGAACGGTCGAGACGTCGTCGCGGAGGGTCTGGTGGTACTGCACCGCGAAGCGGTGCGCCTCGTCGCGCACGCGCTGGAGGAGGTGGAGGCCGGGGTGGTCCGCCGGCCAGTCGTACGTGCGTTCGGCCGTCACCACCACCTCCTCCTCTTTCGCGAGCGCCACCACCGGTACGTCCCATCCCACCTCGTCGAGGGCGACGCGAGCGGCCTCTAACTGCCCGCGGCCACCGTCGACGAGGAGCAGGTTGGGATCGGGCCGGTCGTCCCGCCCCTCGACGGCCCGTCGGGCGCGCCACGCGACGAGTTCGCGCATGTGCAGGTAGTCGTCGTTGCCCTCCGAGAGCTTCTTCCGCCGGTAGGAGGCGGTGTCGGAGTCGCCGCCGACGAAACAGACGTCGCTGCCGACGACGGCCCGGCCCTGCGCGTGGCTCACGTCGAACCCCTCGATGCGTTCCGGCCGCGGCATCGAGAGCGCCGCGCCGAGTTCGCCCACGCTGTCCGGTTCGCCGTCGGTTCGACGGGCGTTCTTCAGCGCCAGTTCGACCAGTTTCGCCTCCCGGCCGCTCCCCGGTACTCTGACCGCGACACCCTCGGCTTCGAGCCAGGCCACGACGTCCTCGTCGTCCGGTCGCTCCGAGAGCAACACGGCGTCGGGCAGTGCGCGCTCGGCGTAGTACTGTGTGAGGAACGCGCTGAACAGCGCCGCCGCGGCCGCGTCGCTCCCCTCGGGCGCGTCGAGTCGGTGCCGCGACCGGTCGACGAGTTGACCCCGTTCGGCGTGGAGGCGAGCGACGACCGCCCGGTCACCCTCGACGCTCGCCCCGAGGACGTCCACGGTCCGCTCGTCGCGGCGGCTACTGACCGCCTCTTCGCCCCCGCCGTGGAACGTCTCGACCACCGACAACCGGTCGCGGAGGTGCGCCGCGCGCTCGAACTCCCGTTCCTGCGCCGCGGCCTCCATCTCCCGGGAGAGGGGGTCGGCGAGGACGCCCGTCTCGCCCTCGAAGAATCTGACCGCCGACTCGACGTCCTCGCCGTAGGCGTCCTCGCTAATCTCACCGGTACACGGCGCAGAACAGAGACCCATCTCGTAGTCGAGACAGGGGCGGTCCCGACCGCTGTACTTGTGGTCCGAGCAGCCCCGGAGGCCGTACGTCTCCCGGATGGCCTTCACGACCGTCTCGACCCGCCCTTTGTCGGTGTACGGGCCGAACACCGTCGCGCCGGGTTCGGGGTCGCGTGTCACCTCGATGCGCGGGACTGCGTGGTCGGTCAACTGGACGAGCGGGTACGACTTGTCGTCCTTCAACCGGACGTTGTACCGCGGCTGGTGGCGCTTGATCAGGTTCGCTTCGAGCAGGAGCGCCTGCGTCTCGGTCTCCGTGACCGCGACGTCGACCGTCTCCGCCGCGGCGACCATCCGCCGGATGCGCTCCCCCCGCGGGTCGGCGTACGATCGGACCCGACTCCCGAGGTCGACCGCCTTCCCGACGTACAGCGTGGTGTCCCCGGCGAGGAACTGGTACACTCCGGGACTCCGCGGCAGGTCGTCCGCCCGTGCTCGGACCTCGTTCGGCTCCACGCCGCCCGCTAGTCGACGGACGGGCTTTGAGGTTTCGCGTCGGAGTCGCTGGGCGTTCGCGTCCGTCGGCACGGCGGCACCGCTCTCGGTCGAACGTGTCCCGGCGAGCGGTGGGGCCGGACCGTTACTGCGCCTCTTCGTTCTCCTGACCGACCCCGGTGGGAGCGTCCGAGAGGACCTCCGCGATGACGTCGTCGTAGTCCATCCGCCCGTCGAACCGCTCGTCGCGGCGGATGAGTTCGTGGAGCCGGTCGACCGTCTCCGACCGGAGGTTGACGGATATCCGGTCGGACGTCGCCGGCCCGACCCGGTCGCACTCGGTCTCGAGAGACGCGCGTCGTCCGGGGTCGGTCAACGAGACGATCTGGCTGTGTGGGTCGTACTCGACGTAGCCGGCCTCGGACAGTTTGGGCGTGTGGACGTGGTGGAGCGCGATTTCCACCTCGTCGATGGCCTCCTCGCTGAGCGACTCGATGTCGGTCTGCATGTCGTTGACCGCGATTTGCTCCGCGAGGTCGCGGAGCGTCATCGACTCGTGTTGCTGCAGCTGGCTGAGGACGAGCTGTCGTCTTCGGTTCGTCAGTACGCCTGTGGGTCCCCCGCTGTCGCTGTTCTCCCCCATCACGATACCGATGCACGGCCACAGTATTAAGTTCCAGCCAAACTGCGTCGGTAAATCCCTCTCGCTGACACGAGCACTAGTGACCGACTGCGTCACGAGCGGCAGATCCAGTCACAGGCAGCCGAACAGGTCGCGACTGCCCGTCCGGCCCGGGTTCGTGGGCGTCCTTCCCTCCTGACATGCCAGTCTGTTTAACCCCGCGTCCCGAAACGCCGCTATGACCGACGGCGACTCCTCGGCCTCCGACGCGGCCGACACGGACACCGACGACGTCCGGGTCTGGCTGGTCGAGCGTTCCTACGACGACCGCAACCTCATCACGTTCGTCTACGCGACGCCCGACGGCGAGCGCGCGCTCCGCAAGGAGATGGCGGCGACCGTGCTACACCAGCGCGGGACCCGCATCACCGCCGCCACCGACGTCGACCCGGCGCAACTCACCTCCGTCGACGCCCAGAACCGCGAGCGCTACGCGGCAGAGGTCGACCGGATGCGCGACCGATACGACCCCGACGAGGAGGTCTGACCGCCGAGCGGGGTCGGCCCTGACACTGGGACCTAAACCCTTTATTCCGTGGTGGGACAAGGCCACCTCATGGCCGCCATCGAACTCGACGGGGTGACGAAACGGTTCGGCGACGTCACCGCCGTTCACGACCTCTCCCTCCAGGTCGAAGAAGGCGAAGTGTACGGGTTCCTCGGTCCCAACGGCGCGGGGAAGTCGACGACCATCAACATGCTCCTGGACTTCGTCAGACCCTCCTCCGGGCGCGTCCGCGTCCTGGGGATGGACGCGCAGGCCGACAGCGTCGCCGTCCGTCGCCGCACGGGCGTCCTCCCCGAAGGCTACGACGTGTACACCCGGCTCACCGGGCGGAAACACGTCGAGTTCGCCGCCCGCTCGAAGGGGGTCACGGTCGACGCCGAGGCGGTGCTCGAACGGGTCGGTATCGCCGACGCCGCCGACCGCCGCGCGGACGAGTACTCGAAGGGGATGCGTCAGCGGCTCGTCCTCGGGATGGCGCTCGTCGGCGACCCCGACCTGCTCATCCTCGACGAACCCTCCTCGGGGCTGGACCCCGCGGGCGCGAAGGAGATGCGCGACATCGTCCGCGACGAGGCAGACCGGGGGACGACCGTCTTCTTCTCGAGCCACGTCCTCGGACAGGTCGAGGCCGTCTGTGACCGCGTCGGCATCCTCCGCGAGGGAGAACTCGTCGCGCAGGACAGCATCGAGGGACTGCGCGACGCCCGCGGCGGCGACACCCGACTGGTCGTCACCGTCAGCGGCGCGGTGGACGGTGCCGTCGACGCCGTCCGCGACGTCGACGGCGTCGACGACGCCGCGCTCGAACGCGACACGCTCACCGTCTCCTGTTCGAGCGACGCGAAGACGCGCGTCATCAGCACGCTCGAAGCCGCCGGCGTGACGGTCGAGGACTTCAAGACCGAGGAGGCGTCGCTCGAAGACCTCTTCCTCAGCTACACCGACGAGGCGGCTGACCCTGCGGACGACGGCGTCGGGGCCGCGACGGACGCCGACACGGAGGTCCGGACATGAGCTGGCAGGCCGTCGCCCAGAAGGACTTCGAGGACGCCATCCGCTCGCGGTGGCTCTGGGGGCTCTCGGCGTTCTTCCTCCTGTTCTTCGGCGGGACGACCACCCTCTTCTACGCGTACCTCGGTGGACCCGACGCCACCTCCGACTCCCTGTTCGGTCTGTTCGCCTCGGGCTTCCTCTCCTTCTCGTACACGGGCTTTCTCGCGTTCGCCCTGGCGTTCATCGCGCTCATCAGCTCCTACGGGGCCATCGTCGACGAACGGGAGTCGGGCACGCTGAAGCTCCTCCTGTCGCTCCCCCACGCCCGCCGGGACGTCATCGCCGGGAAGATCGCCGGCCGGAGTGCCGTCGTCGTCATTCCGGCGCTCGTCGGGTTCCTCATCGCGCTCGTCGCGCTCCTCGCGACGGGCACCCGAATCGTCCCCGGGCACTTCTTCCCACAGGTCGCGCTCACCGCGCTCCTCGCCGTCGCGTTCGTCTCCATCGGCGTCGGCGTCTCCGCCTCGGCCGACTCGGGGCGGCAGGCCACGCTGGGCACGCTGGGGATGTACTTCCTCTTCGCGCTGCTGTGGTCGTTCGTCGCCCGGGGGTTCCCGCAACTGCTCACCGAGATTGCGAAACGACTCCCGGGCGTCGAGCCGCTCTCAGGGGCGCTCTCGGTCAAACTCCGTCTCCTGGTGAAGTACCTCAACCCCCTCCGGGCGTACGAGACGCTGGTCGCCGAGGTGTACTTCGGCGACCCGGTCCAGGCACGGCTGGTCAAGGAGGGGTTCTTCACCCAGGCGCAGGCCGGCCCCATCCTGCAGGAGTCGCTGCCCGTCTACCTCACGGGACCGTTCATCTTCGCCGTCCTCTTAGCGTGGGTCGTCGTCCCGCCGGTGCTCGGCTACTGGAGCTTCCGCGACCAGGACCTCTAGTCTAGTCCGCGCCGTGGGCGGGGACGTACCGACAGTCGGTACAGCTCCAGGTCCCATCGACGCACGCGAGGGCGCCGCTACATCTGGGACATCGGTACGCGCTCGGTGCCGTCTCGTTCGAAGCCGGCTGTTTCGTTGCCATCGTTGCACACCGGAGCGTGCGTGAAGATAAGGCTTGTCGCCGGTGTAGCTAGGCCATATTAGGCGATTAATATCCGGCCCGGAGTCACGTCTCGGGCGGGTACGCGACCCCGTGCTCGCACAACACGGTCTCGAACTCCGCTTCGGAGAGCTGGGGTACCTCGTTCGCCTCGGCGTCGTCGCGCTTGTTCTGCCCCGGCGAGTCGCCGACCACGAGGTAGGAGGTGTTCGAACTCACCGACGAGGTGACGCGGCCGCCGTGTCGTTCGACCAGGTCGCTCGCCGCCGACCGCGAGACCGAGAGCGACCCGGTGAAGACGAACGTCAGTCCGTCCAGCGGCGCGTCGCCGTCGTCGACCTCGACGTCCTGTGGGTCGACTTCGTCCAGGAGGTCCGTGATAGCGACGCGGTTCTCGGGGTTCTCGAAGAACTCTCGGACGTGGTGGGCCACCGTCGGACCGACGTCCGGGACGGTCTGGAGTCGTTCCTCGAAGGCGTCGAAGTCGGCGTCGTCGGCGAGCGGGAGCGCGTCGACGGACGCGAACTCCCGGGCGACGTTCCGCGCCGTCGACTCGCCCACCTCCGGGATGCCGAGCGCCGCGAGGAACGCGTCGAGCGGGGGTTCTCGCGCGTCGTCGACCTCGCCGAGGAGTTTCTCGGCGCTGCGTTCGCCCCACCCCTCCAGCGCGGCGAGGTCCGCCACGGAGAGGCGGTAGAGGTCCGCCAGTCCGCCGACGAGTCCCTCGTCGACGAGCTGTGCGACGCGCTCTCCGCCCAGTCCCTCGATGTCGAGACCCTTCCGCGAGCCGTAGTGCTCGATGGCGCGCTCTAGCTGTGCCTCACAGGCGAGGCCGCCGGTACAGAACGCGAGCGGGCCGTCGCGCTCGACGGGGCTGTCGCAGATGGGGCAGGTGTCGGGGAACGCGAAGACGCTGTCGGAGCGTTTCTCGACCACCTCGTCGACGTGTGGGATCACGTCGCCCGCGCGCTTGACGCGGACCCGGTCGCCGACGTCGACGCCGAGGCTGGCGATCTCGTCGGGGTTGTGGAGCGTCGCCCGCGACACCGTGACGCCGCCGACGTCGACGGGGTCGAGGAGGGCCACCGGGGTCAGTCTCCCCGTCCTGCCGACCTGCACCACGATGTCCTCCACCGTCGTGGCCTCTCGACGGGCGGGGAACTTGTAGGCGAACGCCCACCGGACCGCGCGGGCGGTGGCGCCGAGTTCCTCGCGGGCGTCCCGGCTGTCGACCTTGATGACCGTCCCGTCCACCTCGTAGTTCAGGTCGTCGCGGTCGGCCATCAGGTCGTTCCGGTACTCGATGGCGTCCGCGACGTCGTCGACCGCCTCCACCCGGTCCGCGACGGGGAGTCCCCAGTCGGCGAACCGCGCCAGTGCCTCGGTCTGGGTCTCCGGCTCCGCCCCGTCGCTCGCGGCCATGACGTCGTAGAAGAAACACGCGAGCGGCCGGTCCGCGACGACCGAGGGGTCGAGTTGACGGAGCGTCCCTGCGGCCGCGTTGCGGGGGTTCGCGAACGGCTCCTCTCCCGCTTCGACCCGCTCGCGGTTGTGCCGTGTGAAGGCGTCTCGCGGCATGTACACCTCGCCGCGGACGGCCAGCGTCTCCGGCGGGTCGCCCCGGAGACGCAGGGGTACCGACCGGACCGTTCGGACCTGCGCCGTCACGTCGTCTCCCTTCTGCCCGTCGCCCCGGGTGGCGGCTCGCTGGAAGGAGCCGTCCTCGTAGACGACTTCGACCGAGAGGCCGTCGAACTTCGGTTCACAGACGTACGTGACGTCGCCGACGGCGTCGCGGACGCGCCGGTCGAACGCCCGGACGTCCTCCTCCTCGACGGACTGGTCGATGGAGAGCATCGGCGCGACGTGTTCGACCGTCTCGAGTTCGTCCACCGGTTCGCCACCGACGCGCTGGGTGGGCGAGTCGGCGCTCGCGAGGTCGAACGCCTCCTCCAGCGTCGACAGTCGGTCGAACAGCACGTCGTACGTCCGGTCGGCGACGAGCGGGTCCGCCTCGAGGTAGTACCGGCGGTCGTGTTCGCGGATGGCCTCGCGGAGCTGTTCGGCCTGTTCCTCGGCCGCCTCGCGCGTGAGTTCGTCGACCGGCGTGAACTCCGTCGGGGGGTCTCTCAGATAGGGGCTGTCGGCGTCGAACTCGAGTTCGCCCTCTGTCATCGGTAGGGCATTGGCGGGACGGGAGTAAATGGTCCGGGATGTGTGCTCCGTGTCCGGGTGGTGTTCGGCGTCCGTCGACAGGGGGTCGTTCCGAGCGGTGTCCGCTCCGCTCGTCGGGCTCGACGCGCACGAATCGGGCGGTACGCGTATGGCTGGCGGCTACCCGCGGTGAGTGCGGACACGCCCGCGCGACACACGGACACGGTGAGACCGCGACCGCACACCTCCCCCCGGTCTCGCGCACGGAGGTGCCCACTCCGTCTCCCGGAAGACACTTGCCCACTACCCGACGACTCCCCGACGATGCGTCGGTCCACCCGTCTCGCACTCCTCGGGTTCGTCCTCCTCGCGACGGCCTTCGCCCTCCCGTTCGTCGACTTCGTCACCGCCGACTGGGACCGCGACTACCGGTACCGAACGCCGACGGACGGCTTCTGTGCGGACGCCGTCGCCGACCTCCCGGACGAGTCGGTCGAGTCCGAAGACTTCGTCGTCGACCGGGCGGACCTCTCGTCGGCGGCGCTCGCGGACGTCCGCCGCGCCGAGGCGAACGGCTCGTACACCGTCGAACGCGAGGCGGACGCCGACGGGCCGTTCTTCTTCCCGAGCGACCACGTCGCCCGCGGGACGGGCTGTTACGCCCTCTACGACGCCGAGCGAGAGACGTACCGCGCGCTCGTGACCGAGGCCGTCGACCACCGGACGGACACGCTCCAGCGGCGGACCGCCCGACTCGGCAGTCGGGCCGCCGCCGCCCTCGGCGTGCTCTCTCTCCTCGCAGGCGTCGTCGGTGCGGCCCGCAGACGACTCGGGTAGTCTCGCGCGGCCCGCGTGGTTCGTCCACACGGCACACACACCCTCGACATCGAGCGACGGAGCCGTCCTCTCCGACGACCCGGCGAACGACAGCAGGCCTTGCCGTAACTACGGGTTATAAGAGATTCGAGAAATATGCGTAGTATACATGACCCGTGGCTTCCACACCCGGAGCCTCCACGCCGGACAGCGGCCGGACCCGGCGACGGGTGCTCGCGCCCCACCGCTCTACCAGACCAGTTCCTACGTCTTCGACGACGCCGACCACGCGGCCGACCTCTACGCCTTAGAAGAGGACGGCTACGTCTACTCGCGCATCGCGAACCCGACGACGCGCGTCCTCGAGCGACGGATGGCGGCACTCGAGGGGGGAACCGACGCCGTCGCCACCGCCGCAGGGATGGCGGCGCTCGACTCGGCGACGAGCATCCTCGCCGAGAGCGGCGACAACGTCGTCGCCTCCGCGGATATGTACGGCGGCACCGCGACGTACCTCTCGAAGATGGCCTCAAGGAGAGGAATCGAGACTCGCGTCGTCGACACGCTCGACGTCTCCGCGTACGCGGACGCCGTCGACGAGGACACCGCCTACGTCCACGTCGAGACCATCGCGAACCCTTCGCTGCGGACGCCCGATTTCGACGCCATCGCCGACGTCGCCCACGCCCACGAGGCGCCGCTCGTCGTCGACAACACGTTCGCCACGCCCGCCCTGTGTCGCCCGCTCGAACACGGCGCAGACGTGGTCTGGGAATCGACCACGAAGTGGCTCCACGGGTCGGGGACGACGGTGGGGGGCGTGCTCGTCGACGGCGGCACGTTCCCGTGGGACGCGACCGAGAAGTATCCCGAACTCGCCGGCGAGAACCCCGCCTTCGGCGTCGACTTCTCCGAACGGTTCGGTGACCGCGCCTTCGCCGAGTGCGCTCGCCAGCGCGCCGTCCGGTCGCTGGGGAACCAGCAGTCGCCGTTCGACGCCTGGGTGACGCTCCAGGGTCTCGAGACCCTCCCGCTTCGGATGGAGAAACACTGTGAGAACGCGGCACAGGTCGCGGACTTCCTCGACGACCACCCCGACGTGGCGTGGGTGTCGTATCCCGGTCTGGAGCGACACGAGACGCACGCCCTCGCGAGCGAGTATCTCGACGGCGGCTACGGCGGCATGGTGACGTTCGGCCTCGACGGGGGGTACGAGGCGGGCAGGGCGCTCTGTGAGTCGGTCGACCTCGCGTCGTTCCTCGCGAACATCGGCGACGCCAAGACGTTGATCATCCACCCCGCGTCGACGACACACGCACAGTTGAGCGCCGACGAACAGCGCGCGGCGGGCGTCGCTCCCGACATGCTCCGACTCTCCGTCGGTATCGAGGACGCGGCGGACATCGTCGCGGATCTCGACCAGGGCATCGAACGGGTGGTGAGTCGGACGTGACGACCCGCGACCGCACCTCAATCGGCCGGTTCGAGTTCCAGTGCGGCGACGTCATCGACGAGTTCACCGTCGCCTACGAGACGTACGGCGAGTTCGACGGGGACAACGCGGTCCTCGTCTGCCACGCGCTCACCGGCAGTCAGCACGTCTCCGGACGTCAGACGCAAGGCACCGCCGGTCAGGCCCGCGCGTGGTGGGACGACATCGTCGGTCCCGGCAAGGCCATCGACACGAAACGGTACTACGTCGTCTGCGCGAACGTCCCCGGTTCGTGTTACGGCACCGACGGCCCCCCGAGCGACGACCCCGAGGGCGAACCGTGGGGGACGGACTTCCCGCCCGTCACGGTGAGAGACTGGACGAACGCCCAGCGTGCTCTCCTCGACGAACTCGGCGTCGGCCGGCTGCACGCCGTCGTCGGGGGGTCGGTCGGCGGCATGAACGTCCTCGACTGGGTCGTCGCGTTCCCCGACGACGTCGACCGCATCGCGCCCGTCGCGACGGCCGCCCGCCTCGACCCCCAGTGTCTCGCGCTCGACGCTATCGCCCGTCGCGCCATCACCACGGACCCGAACTGGGACGGGGGCGACTACTACGGCGACGAGGAACCGAGGGACGGCCTCGCCCTCGCCCGACAGATTGGGCACGTCATGTACCTCTCGAAGTCGTCGATGGCACAGAAGTTCGGCCGTCGGTCGGCGGGCAGAGACGCCATCCGGGACACGTTCCCCGTCGACCCCGCAGCCTCCTTCTTCCCGTACCGCGACGTCGAGTCGTACCTCGACTACCAGGCCGAGAAGTTCACGAAGCGGTTCGACGCCAACTCCTACCTCTATCTCACGCGCGCGATGGACGACTACGACCTCTCGGAGGGGTACGAGTCCGACGCGGCCGCCGTCGCCGCCTTCGAGGGCGAGACGCTCCTGCTCTCGTTCACGGGCGACTGGCACTTCACCGTCGCTCAGAGCGAGGACGTCGCCGAGGCGTTCCGCACCTCGGACGTCCCCGTGGCACACCACGTCGTCGACTCGGACCACGGCCACGACGCGTTCCTCGTCGAACCCGAGAAGGTCGGCCCACCCCTGAAGGACTTCCTCAGGGAGGGACTCGCGGGGAGCGCCATCCACGACACGGC
>NZ_JBEPXO010000074.1:0-20043 GCF_041641895.1 Salinigranum sp.
TCGCTTTTCTCGGCGCTAAACGGTTTCGAAAAGGGCACCGGGCGAAGCGGTGGTTTTACCTCGAATCTGAGTGAGGTTTCTCGTCATGACAGCTGACTACCCGCGTGACGACGACGGCCACGTCGACGTCGACGCGCTCCTCGAGTCGCTGACGCTCGCGGAGAAGGCGGGACAGTGTGCCGGTATCTACGTCGGCGAACTCGACGAGTCACTGAGCGTCGACGACGTCGAGGGACTCGTCGACAGCCACCACCTCGGTGCGGTGACGCCGTTCGGGTGGGCCGGGTCGCCACACGTCGACCCGCACGACGCCGCCGACGTCGCCAACCGACTCCAGCGACACGCCGTCGAGGAGACGCGCGCCGGAATCCCCCTCCTGGTTCCGGTCGACGCGGTCCACGGCCACGCGTACGTCGACCACACCACCGTCTTCCCGCAGAACCTCGCGCTGGCGGCGACCTTCTCCCCGGCACTCGCCGAACGCGTCGGGCAGGTCACCGCGCGCGAGGCCCGCGCGACGGGCGTGACGACCAACTACGGACCGACCTGTGACGTCGTCCGCGACCCGCGCTGGGGGCGGACGTTCGAGACGTTCGGCGAGTCCCCGACGCTCGTCGGCGCGATGGCCGCCGCGAAGGCCCGGGGGCTCCAGGGCGACACGCTGGACACGGACGAGACGGTGGCCGCGACGGTCAAACACTTCCCCGCCTACGGCGGACCGTTCCGCGGCGAGGACGCCTCGCCCGTGGACGTCTCCCCGTCGACGTTCCACCGGGTCTTCGTCTCCCCGTTCACCGAGGTGCTCAACGCCGGTGTCCGGAGCGTCATGCCCTGTTACAACTCCATCGACGGCGAACCCGCACACGGGTCGACGCGGTACCTCCGAGAGCTCCTCCGGGGGGAACTGGGCTTCGACGGCGTCGTCGCCTCCGACTGGAACGGCGTCGAGATGCTCCACGCCGACCACCAGACGGCCGAGACGTCCCAGCGGGCCGTCGGCGACGCGCTCACCGCCGGCGTCGACGTCGGGTCGGTCAACGGGACGCGCCACGCCGAGGCTATCGTCGAACTCGTCTCGGCCGGCGACATCGAGGAGACGCTCCTCGACGAGGCGGTGCGTCGAATCCTCGCGCTCAAGCGCGACCTGGGGCTGTTCGAAGACCCCTACGTCGACCCCGATCGGCTCGACGCGGTCCTCCGACGCGACGAGCACACCGACGTCGCGTACGAGGCCGCCCGGAGAGGGACCACGCTCCTCCAGAACGACGGCGTCCTCCCGCTCGACGAGGGCGCGGACGTCCTCGTCACCGGTCCCAACGCCGACGACCGGACGGCACAGGTCGGCGGCTGGAGCGTCCTCGACCCGAGCGAGGGGGCGACGCTCCGCGAGTCGGTCGAGGCCGTGTCCGAGGGGACGGTGACGTACGAACCCGGCGTGACACACGACGGGGAGCGCGACGTCGACGCGGCGGTCGAGGCGGCCCGCGACGCCGACGTCGCCGTCATCGCCCTCGGCGAGGGCTGGTACCTCCACGAGTTCGGTCCGAGCGAGATGGCGCGGACCGAGACCGGCGCGTTCCCCTCCCGACACCACTTCGAACTCCCCGACCCACAGCGCGCGCTCCTGGAAGCCGTCCACGACACCGGCACGCCGACCGTGCTGGTACTCTCGGCGGGGCGACCGTTACCCGTCCCGTGGGCGGCCGAACACCTCCCCGCCGTCCTGTTCACGCCGCCGGGCGGCACCGAGGGTGGGCAGGCGCTCGCGGACGTCCTCTTCGGCGCAGAGCCGGGCGGGTCGCTCCCAGTCTCGTTCGCCCGGTCGGCGGCACACCTCCCCGTGCACCACGACTACGTCCGACACCCGTGTCCCATCGGACGGGAGGAACACCCGCCGTCGTACGACCCGCTCTACCCGTTCGGGCACGGGCTGAGCTACGCCACGTTCCGCCTCGGCGACCTCTCGCTCTCGGAGACGAGTGTCACCCCGGGCGACCCGGTGGACGTCACCGTGACGGTCGAGAACACCGGCGACCGGCCGGGCGAGCAGGTCGTCCAGGCGTACCTGCGCGACGAGTACGCCTCGCGCGCGAAGCCGGTGCGGGAACTCTGTGCGTTCGAGCGCGTCGAACTCGACGCCGGCGCGTCGACGGAGGTCGAGATGACCGTCGACCCTGCCGCGATGGGCGTCGTCGACAGTGAGGGCGAGCGAACGGTCGAACCGGGCGCGTTCACGCTCACCGTCGGTCGGTCGGCGACCGACAGCGAGTCCTCTCAGGTCGAGTTCTCCGTCGAGTAGTCCAGAGCCGAGACGGCGTCACTTGCTCCTGTTCCCGTTTCCGTCCCCGTCGACTTCCTCGTCGGGCAGGGAGATGAGGTTCTCGCGGCCGAGTCTGAGCTTCTCGACCCGGCCCGCGTCGGCCATCGACGAGAGGAGTTGCGACACCTTCGCGTCCGACCAGCCGGTCTCCTTGACGATGTTCGCCTGCTTCATCCGGCCGCCGCGCTGTTCGAGGAGGTACTCGACGCGCTCCTCGTCGGAGAGCAGGTCGAAGTCCGGTTCCGGCTCCGATTCCGATTCCGACTCCGGCCCGGCCTCGTCCGTCTCCGGGTCGGCCTCGTCGGTTCCCGGGGTCGGCCCGGTCGTGGCCGCGTCCGGCGACGTCGGTTCGGGCGTCGGCGGCCCGGCTTCGCTCGCGGGGCCGGAGTCGCTCCCGTCGGACGCCGACTCGCCGCCGTTCGTCATCGTCGGCCCGTTCGCGGGCTCGGACGAGCGCCCCCGCCTCGGGTCGCGCGAGCGAACGTAGGCGATGGCGACGACGACGACGACGACGACGCCACCGCCGATGATGAGCGGCCACGGTAGCTCCGCCTGGTCGCTCGCGCGGTAGGTGACCGAGAGTCGCTCCGCCTCGGAGAACTCGCGGGGCCCGTCGATGATGAGCGAGCCGTTCTGCTGCTGGATGGGGAAGCTCGTGCGACTGATGACGTACCCCGGCGGCGTGACGACGGTGAGTCGCTGGTCGTCGCCGAGTGACGAGAGCCACGTGTCGCCGTCGCCGGTCGTGAACACGTCCCCGAGCTGGAGGGTGGAGTCGTCGCGCCGTTCGAGGAAGTTCGTCCAGGTGAACGACAGGCGGAGGACGCCGGTGGCCGTCTCGTTCTCCGGCGTCGTCGTCGCGACCGAAGTCGCCGTCACGGTCCCGTTGCCCGCCGCCGTCTCGTTCCGCTCGACGCTCGCCTCGCGTGTCACGTCTCGGACGATCATGTTCCGACCGGTCGACGCTGCGGCCTCCGACGCGATGTTGCGGAAGACGCTGGCGTCGAGTGCGATGTTCGCCCGGCCGTTCTCGAACTCGGTCCCGAGCGCGCGAAACGCCGCAATCTCGTCCGCACCGGTGAGTCGATACCGGTGGGTGATGGTCCACCGGGCGTCGGTGTCGCTCTGAAGTTCGACCCGTATCTCCGTCGACGGCTCGGTGTCGGACTCGACCTGCGCGACTGCCGGTGCCGTCGCGAGCGCGGTCGCTGGTGCGGCTTCCCGTCCGTCGTCGACACCGGTGGGGACCAGCGCTGTCGCCGGTGCCGCGCCGGAGAGGATGATGAGGAGGGCGAGGGTGAGCGCGGCGCTCCGCATGTGCGTTCGTTCTCCTCATCGTGACGTCAAAACGCTTTCCATACCCGGAATGGCCCCCGAGACGGCGGGCGAACCACTCCCGCTCGCCCCGCAGTCGGGTCCCTCCCACCCACGACTGTCGGCCCGCCGGCCGTCACGACCACCCTCGTCTCGGCTGTCCGCCGGCAGGTCCCGGCGTGGTCGTCCGAGCGTTCAAGTAGGGGCACGCGCCCAACGCGGCGTGTCGCAGACGCATGTTCGACCACCCAACGCCTCGCGCCCGCGGACTCGCCCCGCTCACCGGCGTCGTCCTCGTCCTCGTCACGTTCGCTCTCGCCGCCGTCGTCTCGGGCGCCGTCCTCACCGGCGGTCACGCCGGCGTCTCCGGCGGCCTGTCGCCCCGTGCCTCGCTGTCGCTCTCCGTCGACGGCGACACGCTCACCCTCACCCACCGCGGTGGGGACGCGCTCGACGTCACGGCGCTTCGGCTCGTCGTGACCGTCGACGGCGACCCGCTGACGCACCAGCCACCGGTCCCGTTCTTCTCGACGCGCGGGTTCGACCCCGGGCCGACGGGACCGTTCAACAGCGCCGCGGACCCGGAGTGGACGGCCGGTGAGACGGCCAGCGTCGGCGTCGCCGGGACGAACCAGCCGGCGCTCGCCGCGGGTGAGACGGTCACCGTGCGCGTCTACGTCGACGACGCGCTGGTCGCCGAGGCGTCGGCGCGAACGGGTGGATGAGCGTGGCAGACGTCCGACCCACGAACCCGTCCGACCCACCGACGCGTGACCAGGTCCCGGCGGGCGCACTCGCGTCGGGACGCCGGAGTCGAAGTCGCCGTCGGAGTCGGCGTTACTCGTCGGGAGCGCGCGCCACCGTGACGATGGCGCGGGGCGACCCCGGTCGGCGCTGGAGGACGCGGTGCTCGATGTCGACGAAGCCGGCGTCCTCGAACATCCGCTGGGCCTCCTCCTCGTCGTAGAAGAGCATGATGGCGTCGGCGAGTCGCTGGAACACGGTCGACTTGGGGTCGTCGGGGCCGACGACGAGCACCTGGTTCCCCGGTTTGACGACGCGGCGGAACTCCACGAGCGCGTCGACGGGGTTCGGCCAGTACTCGATGGACCCGGAGGACCACACCACGTCGAACGTGCCGTCCTTGAAGGGGAGTCGCTCGGCGTCGCCGCGGTAGAACTTCACCCGGTCGTGCTTGCCGAACTTCTCGAACGCCTTCTCCATCTGGTGGACCGACTGGTCGAGGCCGTGGACGTCGTCGGTGCGCTCGAGCAGTCCCTCGGTCGCAAAGCCCGTTCCACAGCCGACGTCGAGCACCCGGTCGTCGCGCTGGATGTCGATCATCGAGAGCGCCTCCGCGCGCATCTCCTCGTCCCAGATGAACGGGTTCACCTGGTCGTACACCTTCGAGAGATACTTGTAGAAGAGGCGCGCTCGCGCCTTGTTCTCGAGGACTCCCATCTCGTCTCGGCTTAGGATTCGTCTGGCATAACGGTGCGGATTTGTCGTGGGGACCGGACGGACAACGCCTTTGCCCGTGCCCCCGTAGCGCCACCAGTGAGTGGTGTGTCCTGTGGCGTTCTGCGCGAGTGTTCCGCAAACACCTTATACGCCGCTTGCACACCTCACGGGTGATAGGAGTATGCCGAGACCAGAGGTTCTCGACCGAATCAAGCAGGCCGAACAGGAGGCTGACGAGATCGTCGCGGAGGCGGAGGAAGACCGCGAAGAGATTATCTCGGAGGCCCGAACGAAGGCCGAGCGCATCCGAGCGGAGGCCGAGGAGGAGGCCGACGAGCTCGAGGAGTCGCGACTCGAAGAGGCCCGCAAGGAGATCGAGGCCGAGCGCGAGCGCCTCCTCGCGGAGGGGGCCGAAGACCGCGAGCGACTGCGCGAGGAGGCCGAATCGAACGTAGACGAGGCGGTCGAATACGCCATCGAACGGTTCGAGGAGGCGGTGCATGCTCAGACCTGAGCAGATGAGCAAAGTGTCGGTGACGGGCTCGAAGAAGGTCATGGACGACGTCGTCGAGACGGTCCACGGCCTCAACCTGCTCCACGTCACCGAGTACGACGGTTCCTGGGACGGATTCACGCAGGGCAACCCGACGGAAGGTGCCGAGTCGGCATCCGAGAAGCTCGTCACCATCCGCTCCATCGAGAGCATCCTCGACGTCGACGAGGAGGACGCCGGTCCGACGCGCGTCGTCTCCGACGAGGCACTCGAGGAGGACCTCGCGTCGGTGCGGAGCCGCGTGAACGAACTCGACGACCGCCGCAGCGACATCGAGTCCGAACTTCGCGAGATCGAGGAGCGAATCGACGCGATGGAGCCGTTCGTCGCGCTCGGCATCGACCTCGACCTCCTCTCTGGCTACGAGTCCCTCGACGTCTCGGTCGGCGAGGGGAAGCGTGACCTCGTCGAGGACACGCTCTCCTCGTCGTCGGCGGTGAAGAACTACCGGGTCTTCGTCGCGGACGACGGGTCGATGCTGGCCATCTTCGCACAGCCCACTGCGGGCGAGTCGCTCTCCGACGCTCTCGTTGGCACGGACTTCGCGGCCGTCCAGATCCCCGACGTCTCCGACGTCCCCGAGGACGTCCGTGGGTCCGACGGCGCGGTCCCACCGGAGACGTACGTCCAGGAACTGCGGAGCCGCCGGAAGAAACTCCAGTCCCGACTGGAGACGGTCGAAGGCGAGCTGGCGGAGGTCAAACTCGACGCGGCGGGCTTCCTCCTCGCCGCCGAGGAGCGCCTCAGCATCGAGGTCCAGAAGACGGAGGCCCCGCTCACCTTCGCGACGACGAAGAACGCCTTCGTCGCCGAGGGGTGGATTCCCACCGCGCGGTACGGCGACTTCGTGGCCGAACTCACCGACGCCGTCGGCGACCACGTCGAGATTCAGCGGCTCGAGGACGCGCAGTTCAACCGCCACGGTGGCGAGGAACTGCGCGAGCAGTACACCGGCGGCGGCACGCCCGCGGCGACCGACGGCGGTGACGCGGCACAGGCCGACGGGGGACGCGAGGCGAAAGCCGACGGCGGGAGCGTCGTGATGAAGAACGACAGCCCGCCGGTCGTCCAAGACAACCCGAGCGTCGTCCAGCCGTTCGAGGTGCTGGTCAAGGCGGTCGGCCGACCGAAGTACACGGAGTTCGACCCGACACTTCTGGTGTTCCTCACGTTCCCGGCCTTCTTCGGGTTCATGATCGGGGACCTGGGTTACGGCATCCTGTACACGCTCATCGGCTACGGACTCTACTCGAAGTTCGAGTCGCCGGCGTTCAAGTCGATGGGTGGTATCACCATCGCGGCCGGGCTGTTCACGATGCTGTTCGGAATTCTCTACGGCGAGCTCTTCGGATTACACACCATCGCGTCGGTCTTCTGGGAGGGCGTCGTGGGCCTCTCACACGCCCCCATCGAGAAGGGTCTCTCGCCCGCCACCAGCGAGTGGGCGCTGGCGTGGCTCTTCGTGAGCGTGCTGATTGGTATCGTCCACCTCAACGCAGGCTGGATTCTCGACTTCGTCGAGACCCTCCAGTTCCACGGTTTCAAGCACGCGCTCTACGAGTCCGGCTCGTGGCTTCTGATGCTCAACGGCATCTGGGTCTGGATCTTCAGCGACGTCGTCCGAGGGACCGCTCCCGAGTTCATCTACACGACGTTCTCGAGCGAGGGGGTCATCGCGCTGGGCTTCTCCGGCTTCCCAGCCGTCGTCGGATGGGCGGGGCTCGCGGTGTTCGTGGTCGGACTCGTCCTGCTCGTCGTGGGTGAACCCGTCGAGGCCGTCGAGTTCCTGAACGTGCTCGTCAACGGCCTGTCGTACACGCGTATCGCCGCCGTACTGCTCGCGAAGGCGGGGATGGCCTTCACGGTCAACCTCCTCTTCTTCGGCGTGTATGTCGACAGCAAGGGCGGCTGGCACTTCGGGACCGACGGCATGCCGACCATTCCGGCCGGCTCGGAGTCCGTGATGTACCACGGCTACGAGGTCACCGAGATCATGTTCGGCGGCCTCGTCCACGGCGGCGTTGCCCTGGTACTCGTCGGCCTCCTGGTGCTCGTGATCGGTCACGCGCTCGTGCTGGCGCTGGGCGTCACGAGCGCCGGCTTACAGGCGGTGCGTCTCGAGTACGTCGAGTTCTTCGGGAAGTTCTACGAGGGCGGCGGGACGGAGTACGAACCGTTCGGGTACGAGCGACGATACACTTCCGACGACTAGCGCCGCTGGCGCTCGATTTCCGTTCGCCCCGTCGACCGCACCGGGTGGTCGACACCGAGTAGAGCCGGAACCGTTTTCAGCCGAGTGTGGGCCTGTCCGCCGGTTTTGGGAAGCTTTATGATGACCCTACCTCCACACACGAACGTTCCGAAATCCACCAACCGGACACCTCACTATAACCCATGATTGACACTGCAACCCAGCTGGCGAACGTCGTACTGCAGGAAGGCGCATCCTCTCCCGCCCTCGAACCAAGTGCCGCTGCGGCCCTGGCAGTCGGGCTCGCGGCCTTCGGCGCGGGATACGCCGAGCGTGGCATCGGGGCCGCCGCCGTCGGCGCCGTCGCGGAAGATCAGGACCTCTTCGTGCAGGGACTCATTCTGACAGTCCTGCCGGAGACGCTCGTCATCCTGGCGCTCGTCGTCGTCTTCCTGGTCTAGTCCCCCCCTTCCTCTTTACAATGAGTCTGGACACAGTTGTCGAGGACATTCGAGACGAAGCCCGCGCGCGTGCCGAAGAGATTCGTACGGAGGGCCAAGAGCGCGCCGACGAGATCGTCTCCGAGGCGGAAGCCGACGCGGAGCGAATCGTCGAGGAGCGCGAGCGAGCGGTCGAACGACAGATCGACCAGGAGCGCGAACAGGCGCTGTCGGCCGCCAAGCTCGAGGCCAAGCAGGAGCGTCTCGAGGCGCGGCGTGACGCGCTCCAGACCGTGCGAGCACAGGTCGAAGAAGAGCTGGCCGAACTCGCGGGCGACAAGCGCGAGGAGCTCACTCGTGCGCTCATCGACGCCGCCGCCGCGGAGTTCGAGGACGACGCGGACGTCGTCGTCCACGGCCGCGCTGCCGACGAGGCGCTCATCGAGGAGATCCTCGCCGACTACGAGGGCTTCTCGCTCGGCACCGAGACCGTCGACTGTCTCGGCGGCGTCGTCGTCGAATCCGAGACGTCGCGCGTTCGAGTGGACAACACCTTCGACTCGCTCCTCGACACCGTCTGGGAGGACAACCTGAAGGACGTCAGCGGCATCCTCTTCGAACAATGAGTGCCAGTGCCGGCAGCTCGAATCCGGAGTACGTCAACGCCCGTGTTCGGGCCCGTCGGAGTGCGCTCTTCGCGGACGAGGACTACCGCAAGCTCGTGCGGATGAGCACGGCCGAAATCGCTCGCTTCATGGAGGAGTCGGCGTACGAGGAGGAGATCAACGCCCTGGGTGCGCGCCACTCGGGCGTCGACCTCGTCGAGTACGCGCTCAACCGGAACCTCGCGAAACAGTTCGACGACATCCTCGGCTGGGCGAACGGTCGGCTCTACGACCTCATCGCTCGGTACCTCCGGAAGTTCGACGCGTGGAACGTCAAGACCGTCGTTCGTGGCATCTACTCCGACGCGTCGCGCGAGGAGATCGAGTCCGACCTCATCCGCGCCGGCGAGTTCGACGACCGCCTCGTCACCCGCCTCCTCGACGCGGGGTCGATCGAGGAGGTCGTCGACGTGCTCGACCGGACGATGTTCGGCGACGCGCTCGTGGACGCGTTCGAGGAGTACGAGGAGTCCGGCGTCCTCGTCCCACTGGAGAACGCGGTCGACCGGGTCTTCTACGAGAACCTCCTCTCGGAGGTGACGTGGGACGAAGCGACGGAGCAGTACCGCGACATCCTCATGGCCGAGGTCGACTTCCGGAACGCGCGGAACGCGCTCCGACTCGCACGGAGCGGCGCGGAGGTCGACCCGGGTGAGTACTACATCGAGGGTGGTCGTCTGTTCGGGCGCGCCGAGTTGAGCGCACTGGCGGCGAACATCGACGAACTCGTCCAGCGCATCCGCGATTCGACGTACGGTGACGACCTCTCGGAGGCGCTGGACGACCTCGAGGAGGCAGAGAGCCTCATCGCCTTCGAGCGCGCACTCGACACGGCTCTCCTGGAGTACTCGTCCAGTCTGGGCAACGTCTTCCCCCTGTCGGTGAGCCCGGTCATCGCGTACATCCTGGCGAAGGAGCGCGAGGTCGACAACATCCGGGCCATCGCGCGGGCCCGCGAAGCCGGTCTTTCTCCCGAACAAATCGAGGAGGAACTGGTGATACTATGAGTCAGGAGATCGCCGTGGTCGGCAGCCCCGACTTCACCACGGGCTTCCGCCTCGCGGGCGTCCGCAAGTTCAAGAACGTCCCCGACGACGAGAAGGACGAATCGCTCGACGAGGCCGTCATGGAGACGCTCGACGACGACGAGGTCGGCATCATCGTGATGCACGACGACGACATTGACCACCTGTCCCGGCAGGCTCGACAGGCCGTCGAGGGGAGCATCGAACCGGTGCTCGTCACCCTCGGCGGCGGCGCCGGTGCGGGCGGCCTCCGCGAACAGATCAAGCGAGCCATCGGCATCGACCTAATGGACGAATAAACATGAGTCAGGCAACACAGGACGTCCGAGAGGACGGCATCATCGAGAGCGTGAGTGGTCCGGTCGTACAGGCCGTCGACCTCGACGCCCGGATGAACGACGTCGTCTACGTGGGCGACGAAGGGCTGATGGGCGAAGTCATCGAGATCGAGGGCGACATCACGACCATCCAGGTGTACGAGGAGACCTCCGGCGTCGGTCCGGGCGAACCCGTCGAGAACACGGGCGAACCCCTGACGGTCGACCTCGGACCGGGCCTCTTGGACTCCATCTACGACGGTGTCCAGCGCCCCCTCGACGTCCTCGAATCCAAGATGAACAGTGCGTTCCTCGACCGCGGGGTCGACGCCCCCGGCATCGACCTCGAGAAGAAGTGGGCCTTCGAGCCCACCGTCGAACCCGGTGACGAGGTCGAATCCGGTGACGTCGTCGGCGTCGTCGAGGAGACGGTGAGCATCGACCACAAGGTCATGGTGCCCCCCGGCTCCGAGGGCGGCGTCGTCGAAACGGCCGAGGCCGGCGACTACAACGTCGAGGAGGCGGTCGTCACTCTCGAGAGTGGCGAGGAGGTCACCATGCACCAGGAGTGGCCGGTCCGGCAGGCCCGCCCGAGCGTGGAGAAGCAGACCCCGACCGAACCGCTCGTGTCGGGTCAGCGCATCCTCGACGGCCTCTTCCCCATCGCGAAGGGTGGGACGGCCGCGATTCCCGGTCCGTTCGGCTCCGGGAAGACCGTCACGCAGCACCAGCTCGCGAAGTGGGCCGACGCGGACATCGTCGTCTACGTCGGCTGCGGCGAGCGCGGCAACGAGATGACCGAGGTGATCGAGGACTTCCCCGAACTGGACGACCCGAAGACGGGTAACCCGCTGATGGCCCGCACCTCGCTCATCGCCAACACGTCGAACATGCCCGTGGCCGCACGCGAGTCCTGCGTGTACACGGGGATCACCATCGCGGAGTTCTACCGCGACATGGGGTACGACGTGGCGCTGATGGCCGACTCCACCTCGCGGTGGGCCGAGGCCATGCGCGAAATCTCCTCCCGACTGGAGGAGATGCCCGGCGAGGAGGGCTACCCCGCCTACCTCTCCGCGCGCCTCTCGCAGTTCTACGAGCGCGCCGGCTACTTCGAGAACGTCAACGGCACCGAGGGCTCCATCTCGGTCATCGGGGCCGTCTCGCCGCCCGGTGGCGACTTCTCCGAGCCGGTCACGCAGAACACCCTGCGTATCGTGAAGTGCTTCTGGGCGCTCGACGCCGACCTCGCCGAGCGTCGGCACTTCCCCTCGATCAACTGGAACGAGTCGTACTCGCTCTACCGCGAACAGCTCGACCCGTGGTTCAAAGAGCACGTCGAGTCCGACTGGGACGACATCCGCCAGTGGGCGGTCGACACCCTCGACGAGGAGGCCGAACTGCGGGAAATCGTCCAGCTCGTCGGCAAGGACGCCCTGCCGGAGGACCAGCAGCTCACCCTCGAGGTGGCGCGCTACCTCCGCGAGGCGTACCTCCAGCAGAACGCGTTCCACCCGACGGACACCTACTGTGAGCCGGCGAAGACGTACGGCATCCTCACGGCCATCAAGACGTTCAACGACGAGGCGTTCGACGCGCTCAACGCGGGCGTCCCCGTCCCCGAAATCACGTCTATCGAGGCCGCTCCGCGGCTGAACCGCATCGGGGTCCAGGAGGACTGGGAGGAGTACATCGAGGACCTCAAAGACGACATCAAGACGCAACTCCGGGAGAAGTACTAATGAAGAAGTACCAGACCATCACCGAGATCAGCGGTCCGCTGGTGTTCGCCGAGGTCGACGAACCGATCGGCTACGACGAAATCGTCGAGATCGAGACGCCAGCCGGCGAGACCAAGCGCGGTCAGGTGCTCGAATCCTCGAGCGGCATCGTGGCCATCCAGGTCTTCGAGGGCACCTCCGGTATCGACAGAAACGCGTCCGTCACGTTCCTCGGCGAGACGCTGAAGATGCCCGTCACCGAGGACCTCCTCGGGCGGGTGCTGGACGGGTCGGGCCAGCCCATCGACGGCGGCCCGGAAATCGTCCCCGACGAACGCCGCGACATCGTCGGAGCCGCCATCAACCCCTACTCCCGGGAGTACCCCGAGGAGTTCATCCAGACCGGCGTGTCAGCCATCGACGGCATGAACACGCTGGTTCGGGGGCAGAAACTGCCCATCTTCTCGGGGTCGGGGCTGCCGCACAACGACCTCGCACTGCAGGTCGCCCGGCAGGCGACGGTGCCCGAGGAGGACGAAGGCGGCGAGGGTTCCGAGTTCGCCGTCATCTTCGGCGCGATGGGTATCACCGCCGAGGAGGCGAACGAGTTCATGGAGGACTTCGAGCGCACCGGCGCACTGGAGCGCTCCGTGGTCTTCATGAACCTCGCGGACGACCCCGCCGTCGAGCGGACGGTCACGCCGCGACTCGCCCTGACGACGGCCGAGTACCTCGCGTTCGACAAGGGCTACCACGTCCTCGTCATCCTCACGGACATGACGAACTACTGTGAGGCGCTGCGCGAGATCGGCGCCGCCCGCGAGGAGGTGCCGGGCCGCCGTGGCTACCCCGGGTACATGTACACCGACCTGGCGACGCTGTACGAGCGCGCCGGTCGTATCCAGGGTCGCGAGGGCTCCGTCACCCAGATTCCCATCCTCACGATGCCGGGTGACGACGACACGCACCCCATCCCGGACCTCACCGGGTACATCACCGAGGGGCAGATTTACGTCGACCGGAACCTCAACTCGCAGGGCGTCCAGCCCCCGGTCAACGTGCTTCCGTCGCTCTCCCGGCTGATGGACGACGGGATCGGCGAGGGCCTCACCCGCGAGGACCACGCCGACGTCTCCGACCAGATGTACGCCGCCTACGCGGAGGGTGAGGACCTCCGCGACCTGGTGAACATCGTCGGGCGTGAGGCCCTGTCCGAGCGCGACAACAAGTACCTCGACTTCGCCGAGCGCTTCGAGGACGAGTTCGTCGACCAGGGCTTCACCACCGAGCGCTCCATCGACGAGACGCTCGACATCGGCTGGGACCTCCTGTCGATGCTCCCCAAGGAGGAACTCAACCGCGTCGACGAGGAACTCATCGAGAAGTACTACCGCGAGGGCGAGTCGGCCGAGACGGTCGAGGCCGAAGCGTAACCGTCCGGTTCACGTCGCGTCGTTCCCCCTCGCCGCGCTCCGTTCCGGTTCTCTCGACGCCGCTCCGGACAGCGACAGCGGCGCCCCACCGACGCCGTTCGGGGTCGGCCCGGCGACCGGACCCCCTCCACGGTACACTCGCTCGGCGAGCCTCCTCACGTCGGCGCGCCCCTGCCGCTGGAGACCCCGACGAGACCTTTACAGCCTCACCTCTCGATACGCCGGTATGACCGACGCGCTCGACGCGGAGAGACCAGACACCGCCAGACTGGGTCGTGCGGGGGACGACGTGCTCCGCGCGTCTATCGTGCTCGTAGCGCCCGACGACCGGCTCCGCTCGCGGGCGGCGGCACGTCTGGCCGACGTGTTCGGGGCCGACAACGTCAGGAGCGTCGAAGGACTCGACGGTCTCTCTCACACCTCGACTGCCAGCTGTCTCGTCGTCGCGGACGACGCAGTCGACGACCTCGCGGGGTTCGTCGTCGACGCCACCGAGACGCCCGTCGTCGTCCTCGCGACGGAGACGACCGACACGGTTGCGCCGGTGCTCGACACCGGTGCGGCGGACGTCGTCCCCGTCGACGAGTCGAACCGGTTCGGGCGCCTGGGCGAGCGCGTCGCGGCCGTCGTCGCGTGGGGGGAGTTGCGGGCCGAGGCCACCGCACGAATCACCGAGGAGCTGAAGGAACGGGCGATGGACGAGGCCCCCGTCGGCATCACCATCGCGGACTTCTCCCTGCCGGACCGGCCGCTGGTGTACGTCAACCGCGCGTTCTGCCGGACGACCGGCTACAGTCCGGCGGAGGCGCTCGGCCGGAACTGCCGATACCTGCAGGGCTCGGACACCGACCCCGAGTCGGTCGCGAAGCTCCGCCGCGCCATCGACGCCGGCGAGTCGACGTCGGTCGAACTCCTCAACTACCGGCGCGACGGGTCGGAGTTCTGGAACCGCGTCGACATCGCCCCCATCACGAACGGCGCGGGCGAGGTCACCCACTACGTGGGGTTCCAGACGGACATCACCGCCCGCGTGCGTGCCGAAGAGGCGGCCGAGCGGTACGCCGCCGCCGCCGACCGCGAGCGCGACCGGCTCCAGGGCCTGCTCGAACACATCGAGGGCCTCCTCGAGGACGTCACCGGCGTGCTCGTCCGGGCTGAGAGTCGCGCGGAACTCGAACGCGGCGTCTGCGAACGGGTGGCGAACACCCAGTCGTACACGTACGCCTGGATCGGCGACTGTGACCTCGCGCCCGACACCGTCGTGCCGAAGGTGTGGGCCGACCGTGACGTCACCGTCGAGGACCTGGTCATCGACCGCGACGACACGAGCGAACCGGTCGGCCGGGCCGTCGCGTCGCGGACGCCACAGGCGGGGGCCGTCGACGGCACCGTCCACGCGGCCGAGGGACTCCCGTTCGAGGGTGTGGTCGCCATCCCACTGCTCCACCGAGAGACGCTCTACGGCGTACTGGTGGTGTACACCCACTCCCCGGAGGTCGAGGAGCACGAACTGGTCGTCCTCGGGACGGTCGGCCGGGCGGTCGGCGCCGCCATCGACGCGTTCGAGAGCCGACGGACGCTCCTGACGGAGAACGTGGTCGAACTCCAGGTAGTCGTCGACGACCCGACGACCCCGCTGGTCGCGCTCGCGACCGAGGCCGACTGCTCGCTCGCGTCCGAGGGGTTCGTCGTCCGCGACGACGGGACTATCCTGCTGTTCGTCTCCGTGACCCCGCCGGAGACCGACCTCGCGGCCGTCTCCGTCGCCGGCATCGACGAGGTCCGCCGCATCGGGGATGCGGCCGAGACCGGCCTGTTCGAGGTGGTGCTCCCCGCCCAGTCGAACCTCTCGCTCGTCGCCGAGACCGGCGGACGGCTGACCGACCTCGCGGTTGACCCGCGGGACGGGTCGCTCACGCTGACGGTCACCGTCGCCGACCGCTCGACCGGACGGTCGCTGCTCGACGGACTCAGGGATGTCTCCTCGAGCGTCCGGGTGGGCCGCATCCGCGAGCGCGACACCCCGCCGGCGACCCGCCGGGGGTTCGTCGCGGACGTCGAGGAGTCGCTCACGGAGAAACAGCGCACTGCGCTCCAACTCGCCCACGTCGGCGGCTTCTTCGAGTGGCCCCACGGCATCTCGGGCGACGAACTCGCCGACGCGATGGGCGTCTCGCGGTCGACGTTCCACCAGCACCTCCGTGCGGCCGAGAAGAAACTCGTCTCGCGGTTCCACCGCGACGACTCCTAGTACATTTTAACACGTTCTAGCCCGCTTAGGACATCCCAACCAGTTCGGTATCCGCGTTATGCTCGTTGCGGTCCTCCCCACATTTGCAATGGCAACTCCAGGCAGCGAATCGATCTGGCTGTGGCTCGGCACGGCCGGGATGACGCTCGGCACACTCTACTTCGTCGCCCGCGGATGGGGCGTCGACGACCCCGAACAGCAACGCTTCTACATCATCACCATCTTCATCACCGCTATCGCCTCCGCGGCGTACTTCGCGATGGCGACGGGCTTCGGTCTCACCCAGGTGACGGTCAACGGGCAGGTGCTCGACATCTACTGGGGCCGGTACGCGGACTGGCTGTTCACGACCCCGCTGCTCCTGCTCGACCTCGCGCTCCTGGCGCGGGCGAGTAAGAACACCATCTACACGCTCGTCGGCCTCGACGTGCTGATGATCGGCACGGGTGTCATCGGGGCGCTCGCCGCCTCCTCGGCCGCCATCCGTATCGTCTGGTGGGCGATCAGCACGGTGTTCCTGCTGTTCCTCCTGTACTTCCTCATCCGCGCGCTCAACGAGGCCGCGACGACGCAGTCACCGGAGGTACGGAAGCTCACGACGACGCTCCGGAACCTGCTCATCGTGCTCTGGCTGGCGTACCCCGTGGTGTGGATTCTCGGTACCGAGGGTACCATCGGCATCATCCCCCTCTACTGGGAGACGGCCGCGTTCATGGTGCTGGACCTGACTGCGAAGGTCGGCTTCGGGTTCATCCTCCTGCGGAGCCACTCCGTCCTGGAGGCGGCGACCCAGCCGACCGGTGCGGCACCGACGGCCGACTGAGACGACCCGTCGTCCATCGTCGGTCGTCTCTGGTCAGTCGTCAGTCGCTCCCGGTCGTCCTCGTTCCGGCACCGACGGCGACCGGGACCCCGTGACGCCGGTCCGTCCGACGCTGACGTCCGTAGCGCCCCCGACCGTTTTTCGAACGTTCCCTCACCCCGACAGATGCCCGTACGCAACTCGACCCACACCCGGAGCAGTCCGTGACCCGCCTCACCTACCTCGCGTTCCACGCCGTGTTCGTCGTCCCCCCGCTGGTGGTCCTCGCCGTCGCCGCCTGGCGGCGACGGGCCCGACTGGACCGGTCCGCGTGGCGAGCGCGCGGACTCGGGCTGGTCGTCCTCACGCTCGTCGCGCTCGTCTACACGACGCCGTGGGACAACTACCTCATCGAGCGCGGCGTCTGGTGGTACGGCGACGGGACCGTCGTCGCGACTGTCTGGCTCGCGCCGGTCGAAGAGTACCTGTTCATGCTGCTCCAGCCGGTCCTGGCCGTGCTGTGGGTCTCGCTCCTCGCGCCGCCGAACCCCGGAGTGGCGTCGGTCAGCCGCCGCCAGCGACTCGTCGGCGTCGCCGCCGGGGGCGCCGTGTTCCTCGTCGGCATCGCGTGTCTCCGTGCCGCGCCGACGTTCTATCTGGGTGCTATCCTCGCGTGGGCGGGGCCCGTCCTCGCGCTCCAGTGGGGGTTCGGCTGGCCCGTGCTGTGGGCGACCCGGCGAACTCTCGCTCTCGGTGTGGGCGTCCCCACCCTCTACCTCTGGGCGGCCGACTGGGTCGCCATCGACGTCGGCGTGTGGGTCATCTCGGAGACGTACACCACCGGCGTGACGCTGTTCGGCCTCCCGGTCGAGGAGGCGACCTTCTTCCTCGTGACGAACCTGTTCGTGGTCCAGGGGCTGTTCCTCTTCCTCTGGGTGCTCGACCGGTGGGGGTGGACGGCTCCCGCTCCCACCGCTCCGCCCCGTCTCGGTCCTGCCTCCCGGTCGGCGTCCGGGTCCGGGCCCGGGTCCACGGCCGAGTCCGCAGTCACGCCGCACGCCGTCGCGGCTCCGACGGACGAGTCGCCGGCCCCCGTTCGCGGGCAGTTCCGGCGCGTGCGGCCCGCCACCCGTCGCCGCAGTCGCGGACGGCAGGACCGACAGTAAAAGGTTAACACCCCGGGAACACAAGGTCCGCCAAGAATGGCCGAAGACGTCAAACCGACGCGGAAGAACCTGATGGCCATCGAGGACCGCATCGAGCTCTCCGAGCGCGGTCACGACACGCTCGAACAGAAGCGTGACGGCCTCATCATGGAGTTCATGGACATCCTCGACCAGGCGCAGGACGTCCGCTCGGAACTCTCCGAGGATTACCAGACCGCACAGCACAAGATCAACATGGCGCGGGCGATGGAGGGCGACGTCGCGGTCCGCGGGGCCGCCGCCGCGCTCAAGGAACACCCCGAGATCACGACGCAGTCGAAGAACATCATGGGCGTCGTCGTGCCACAGATCGAGTCCTCGCGCGTGAAGAAGAGCCTCGACCAGCGCGGCTACGGCCTGCTCGGGTCGTCGGCGCGAATCGACGAGGCGGCCGACGCCTACGAGGAACTCTTGGAGACCATCATCCTCGCCGCCGAGGTGGAGACGGCGATGAAGAAGATGCTCGAGGAGATCGAGACGACGAAGCGCCGCGTCAACGCGCTGGAGTTCAAACTCCTGCCCGACCTCTACGAGAACAAGGAGTACATCGAGCAGAAACTCGAAGAGCAAGAGCGCGAGGAGATCTTCCGTCTGAAGAAGATCAAGGCCAAGAAGGAAGAAGAAGAGAAGAAGGAACGCGAGACCGAAGAGACCGAAATCGACCCCGAGGACGTCGAACGCGTCTCGGCCGACGACTGAGACCCCGGCCTCCGACTACGGTCGCGCTCGACGCCCTTCGCTCCGCGGCGCTGGGTCGCTCCCGCCCGCGACCGACTCTCACCGACGACGGACGTTTTTCACCCCGGAGCGCGTCGACTCGCGCATGTTCTGTCCCGCCTGTGGCGGCGACCGCGTCGCGTTCGCCGTCCCGTCGTCGCTCCGCCCGTACGCCCCCGACGAGTCCGGACGGGCGGCACTCTGTACGACGTGTCTCCGCGTGACTGCGGTCGACGACGAAGCGGCCGACGGGGACTCCGAGAACCCCCCGTCCGAGACGGTCGAGTGGGACCCGTTGCCGTCCGGGGAGGCGGGCGTCGCCACGGCGCTCCTCGTCGGTCTCCTCGACTCGCTCGCGCTCCGCCGGGCCGACGTCGCCGCGCTCCTCGACCACGCCGAAGGGGCGGGCGGCGACCCGTTCCTCGCGCTCGACCGACTCGCCGAACTGGCGGCGGCGGGTGACCTCGACCCGTACGTCGACGTGGAACGCCGAACCGCTCAGCTCCAGTCGATGGTCGAGTAGCGTCCGGCGACGTCGCCGCTGAACTCGGCGGACGTGTTCGTCACGGTCGGCGTCCGCCGGTCCGCGTCACGTGGTCACTCGGCGTTCGTTCCGCCGTCGGCGTCCGCCTCACCGGCCTGGTCCGCTTCGACACCGCCGAGGTGGAAGTCGTTGGTGAACTCGATCGCGGCCTCGACGAGCGATTCGAACCGCTCTTCTGCCCACTCGACCGCCGCGTCGGTGTCGTTGAAGATGGCACCGTGAATCGTCCCCGCGTCGTTGTAGACGAGGACGACGGCCGTGACGCCCTCGTCCGTGTCGATGAGGAAGAGTTCGTACGGGAGGCTGTCGATCTCGTACGCCCGGAACCGACCGGTCGCCGCCATCTCGTGGTGCGTCCGGAAGTACTCCTCGCGGAGGTGGTCGGCGAGGCTCGACGCGTAGACGACTGCCCCCTCCCCGCCGCGCTCGGTGACCATCCGGTAGAACTGTTCGGCGGCGGCGGAGTCGTTGACGGCCGTCGCGCAGGCCCGGAGCCTGGTTCCCTCGGCGATGAGGGCGGTGATCTCGTTCGCCGGTCGTCCCGTCGCTGGCGGCTCACTCCGGTAGGCGGTGGCGCCGTCGAGCATCTCGTGACCGATCGTCGCCGTCGGCGGGAGTTCCGCGAGGAGGTCGCCGAACTCGACGACGTGTTCCGTCTCCGCACAGAAGCGCCGGTACGAGTCGTACGCCAGGCGACCCGAGAGCGTCGCCGTCACCGTCCCGCCCTCCCGCCGGACGAGGCCGTTCGACTCCAGTTCCCGGACGGCCCGGTCGACCGTCGACCGGGAGACGTCGAGCTCCTCGGTGAGTTCGCTCTTGGTCCGGTCACCCTCCAGGAGCGTCGAGAGTGCGTCCGCTCGCTGACTCAGCAGCTGCCGCACGTCCGCCGAGTTGCCGTCCCCCCGCATCCACCGCATTCCATGGGAGACTTCGGTATATAGATTGGGATGGTCGCCGGGGGTCGTGTTAAGTTAGGAATGAGGCGGTCGTGGTTTCGGATGTCCATGGCCGAAATCAACCGCCTCAGCGAACCTACCGAGTGGATTGACTTGGGATTTGTGGAGCGACAGCGGACACCCGAGTT
>NZ_JBEPXO010000075.1:0-19761 GCF_041641895.1 Salinigranum sp.
GACGCCCGAACCGACGGAGACGGACACGCCGGAGCCGACGGAGACGGACACGCCAGAGCCGACGGAGACGGATACGCCGGAACCGACGGAGACGGACACGCCGGAACCGACGGAGACGGACACGCCCGAACCGACGACTACCCCTACACCAGAGCCGTCACCGCTGCTACCGCTGTTGCCGCCCTTCTTCCCGGATGACCAGACGGACACGCCGACACCGGAACCGACGGACACGCCGACAGACACACCGACGGATACGCCGACGGACACGCCGACAGACACGCCAACGGACACGCCGACAGATACGCCAACGGAGGAACCCACGGATGACCCGACGGAGGAACCCACGGGCGACCCGACTGATGCTCCGAACGGTACGTCGACGGAGACGCCGACTGCGGCACCCGACAGCGACGACGATGACGACGACAGTGGTGGTGGCGGTGGCGGCGGCGGTGTGCTCGACTTCCTCGACGATGACGACGACAGCGAGGAGGAGCAGACCGACTCGCCGACGGCGACTGACACGACCACGAGCACCGCCACCAGCACCGCTACGAGCACCGCCACCGTGACGTCCACGACGGCGAACAACTCGAGCGCGATCCTCTCGACGGCGACGAACACGTCGAACGGGTCGCTTCCGGCGGCCGACGGCACAGTCGTCACTGACGTCTCGTTCGAGCCCTCGCGTATCTCGACGAACGTCCAAGCGACTGCCGTCGTCACCGTCCAGAACCCACAGTCGACGGCGGACACGCACACGGTCGAACTCGAGATGTCCGGACAGGCGGTGAGTTCGCGACAGGTGACCGTTCCGGCCGACGGTGAGGCGACGGTCCAGTTCAACTTCAACATCGTCGAACCGGGGACGTACACGGCACGAGTCGGGTCGGAGACGGCGACCATCACCGTCGTCGACCCCGCCGAGTCGACGAGTACCGCGACGCCGTCGACGTCGACGCAGTTCCCCGGCTTCGGTGTCGGCGTCGCGCTCTCCGCGCTCGCACTCGCGGCGCTCTTCCTCGCTCGCCGCGACTGACTGCTCTCTCCGCCGACTCTCGTTCGCCGTTCGCCGTCCGCCGTTTCCCACCCCCTCCCCCGTCTACCGTCCGAGGGTTCAAACCGGAAGCCGCGGCCACTTCGCGCCATGGACTCGACCCGCCTCTTCGCCGGCGACTGTACCACGACGTTCGAGGGCACGCGCGACCGGACCACTCGGGGCCGCGTCGTCGTCCTCGTCAAACCCGACTGGACCGTCCTCGTCCACGACGCCGACGGCTACCAGCCGGTGGCGTGGCTCACCCGCCCGGACTCGCTCTCCGTCGAGGAGGACGGCTCCGGGTTCGGGCTCACCGCGCGGGCGGACGAGCAGACTCTCCGCGTCGTCTCTCACGACCTGGCCGGGCGGGCGACCTACCCTGTCTCGGCTGCCGGCGTACCGGTCGGTCACCACCCCGAGACCGGCGAACCGCTCGTCCGCACCGCCGGATACGTCGTCGGCCTCGATTCGGGCGTCGAGTTCCCTCTCGTCGCCGGTGCACAGGTCCTCGCCGAGACCTGCGACGACTGCGGACTCCCGCTGATGCGAGTCGAGCGCGGAGCTGTCTTCGAGGTGTGTCTCGACCGCTCCTGTGAGCCACTCGACGACGCCGTCCGCGAGCGGTTCGACGGCGCGTGGTCGTGCCCGGACTGTGGCTCCCCGCTCCGGGTGCTCCGTCGGTCCGGACTCCTCGCCGGCTGCGACGCCTACCCCACGTGCGAGACGGCGTTCTCGATTCCGGCGGGCGTCGTGGTGGACACCTGCGACTGCGGCCTCCCCGTCTTCGAGACGCCGACGGGCCGGCGCTGTCTCGACAGCACCTGCGGCGAGTTCTGTCCCGACGGTCCGGACGGCGCCTGACTGCCGGTACGGCCACAATCGGTGGGGCTTTCACCCCGCCGGACGGCAACCGCGGTATGCACGCGACGCTCGACGACGACGGGCGGACCGTCCACCTCGCCGGTGACGCCCGTCAGCGGTTCTACGACTCGCGGGGCTACGGCCGACCGACCGGTGGTGACGACCTCGAACTGGCGGCCGTCGAGGCCGCGCACCTCCTCCAGCGAGGCGACATCGACGGCGTCGACGCCGGCGGACGGGAGTTGGACTTCCGGGCGTTCCTCGCGACGACGGGTGTCGTCCTCGAGTTCGTCGTCTACAAGGACCTCCGTGACCGGGGCTTCTACCTCTCGCCGGACAGGAGCGCCCGCGACGACGTCGACTTCGTCGTCTACCCCCGGGGAAGCGGGCCGTGGGACGACGACGTCGCCTACCGAGTTCGGGTCGTCGGCGAGCGAGAGTCCGTCGCCGCGAGGTCCCTCGGCGACGTCGTCCTCGCTGTCGTCGACGAGGACGGTGACCTCACGTACTTCGAGACGTCGTCGGACTCACCGGCCGGAACGCTGGACGCGGAGCCGCCGCGGACCCTCGCCGGGACGCTCCTCGCCGACCGCGTCCTCGTGTGGGACCCCCCCGAGGAGCTGTACGACGGCCACTTCTACGGGCAGCGGCTGTACGGACGGAACGCCGACTCCGGCCCCCTCCAGCTTTCGCTCCTCGAGGCCGCCTCGCTCGTTCGCCGAGACGCGCTGGCGGTGACCGACGCCTCGGGCGAGTCGGTGAACGAGGGTGCCGTCGTCGCCCGCGGCCGAGCGGTCGAGGGCGAACGGTTCGACCGGCGACTCCACACCTACGCGACGCTCCGAGACGAGGGGGGCGTCCCGAAGTCCGGCTTCAAGTTCGGTGCCGACTTCCGCGTGTACGAGTCGTTCAGTTCGGTGTCGGAGCTCTCTCACTCGGACTCGCTCGTCCGCGTCGTCGCGCCGGACCTCTCCTTCCTCCCGCGTGACCTCTCGCTCGATGTCCGCCTCGCCGGCGGGGTCCGCAAACGAATGGTTTTTGCGCTGACCGACGCCAACGGTGGAGTAGACTGGCTCTCCGTAGCCCGATTGACCCCATGACCGACGACACACCCACGGACACGGACGCCGACGATTCACGAGTCGACCCCGAGCGCCGACGTCACCTCCCCGACGGTGGGACGGCCGCCGGCGCCGACGACGTGACGCTCGACCCGTGGGGCTCGTCGACCATCGCCGACTACCGGAAACTGTTCGAGGAGTTCGGCATCGAGGAGTTCGACGAACTCATCGAGTCGGTGCCGAACCCCCACTACCTGATGCGCCGCGGCGTCATCTTCGGCCACCGCGACTACGGCCCGGTGGCCGAGGCGCTCAGGAACGACGACCCCGCCGCCGTCCTCTCGGGGTTCATGCCGACCGGCGACCCCCACATCGGACACAAACTGGTGTTCGACGAGATTATCTGGCACCAACAGCAGGGCGCCGAGGCGTACGGCCTCATCGCGGACCTCGAAGCGCACGCCGCGCGCGGCCTCACCTGGGCGGAAATCGACGAACACGCCCGCGACTACCTGCTCTCGCTGCTCGCGCTCGGGTTCGACCCCGACGAGGGGGAGCTCTACCGCCAGTCCGGGAACCGGGAGGTGCAGGACCTCGCCTTCGAACTCGGCTCGAAGGCCCGGTTCGCGGAGTTCGAGGGCATCTACGGCTTCGACAGCGAGACGTCCATCTCGCACATGCAGAGCGTCGTGACGCAGATGGCCGACATCCTCTACCCGCAGATGGAGGAGCCGAAACCGACCGTGATTCCGGTCGGCCCCGACCAGGACCCGCACGTCCGCCTCTCGCGTGATCTCGCCGCTCGCATGCGCTTCTTCAAGGTGACGGAGGCGTACTTCAGTCAGGAACTCGACGACGCGGAACGGGCGCTCGTCGCGGAGGCGTACGGGACGCTCGCCGGTCGGGCGGACGCGGGCCAGGAGGTCCGCTGTGTCCACGGCGCGCAGTACCTCGTCGACCCCGACGCCGTCACGCTTGACGCCGACCGCCCGACCGTCGAAGTCTCCGAACTCGACGACCCGGTCAGGGCGTCGGCGGTGAAGAAACTCCAGAACGCCGGGATGGAACCGCTCCGGCCCCGGGTCCGGTTCCTCGACCGGAACGCCTCTCCCGACGCGTTCGAGGACCTCGTCGAACGCATCGACGGCGAGAAGCGCCGGTACGACGAGCACGTCGACGCCTTCGACCTCTCCCCCGAGGACGCGGAGGCCCTCGCCCGCGAGGTGGAAGTCGACAACGGCGGCTACGGCTTCCACATGCCCTCCTCGGTCTACCACCGCTTCATGACCGGGTTGACCGGCGGGAAGATGTCCTCCTCGATTCCGGCGAGCCACATCTCGCTCCTCGACGACCCCGCCGAGGGATACGACAAGGTCAAGTCGGCGACCACCGGGGGACGGGACACCGCCGAGGAACAGCGCGAACTCGGCGGCGAGGCCGACAAGTGCCCGGTGTACGAACTCTACGCCTACCTCCTCTCGGGCGACGACGACGACTTCGCGAAGCGGGTCTACGACGAGTGCGTCGGCGGCGAACGCCTCTGTGGAGACTGCAAGGAGCAGGCCGCCCAGTTGATGAAGGAGTTCCTCGCAGAACACCAGGAGAAGCGCGCGGAGGCCGAGGAACTGCTCGACGGCCTCGACATCGAACTCGAGTCACCGCGCCGGCGCGTCGCGGGCGAGGGCGGCGGCGACGACTGACGGGCGCGCCCGACCCGCTCACCCGTCGACGACCGTTCCCACGTCCCGTTCCTCGGCCCGTTCCAGCACGTGTTCGGCGGCGGCCGCGTCGAGGACCGCACTGCCGACGCTGGCGACGACGATGATTTCGTCGTCGGACCGTCGCCCGGCACGGCCCTCGAACACCGCCGAAAGCGGCGTCAACCCCTCGACGGTGAGTCGTCCCGCGACGTCGCCGGTCTCGACCACCTCCTCGGGCACGTCGGCGAACACCTGTGCGGCCCGGCCGACGGTCGTCTCGTCGAGTTCGCACATCTCGGCGGTGTACGCGCCGACGGCGACGACGAGCGTGCCGGGTGCGAGGTCGGCCCCCGAGAAGACGGGTTCGGTGGCCGTCGTGGCCGTCACGACGACGGAGGCCCCCTCGACCGCCGCCCCGGGCGAGTCGACCGCCTCGGCGTCGAGTCCGTCCTCGTGGAGGTCGGCCGCACACTGGCGTCGAGAGTCGGGGGTCGGGGAGTAGACGCGGACCCGTTCGACGTCGGTGGCGGCCGCGACGGCGCGCGTCTGCCAGCGCGCCTGCGCGCCCGCACCGACGACGGCGAGGTCGACCGGCGGGTCGGCGGCGAGTTCCCGTGCCGCGAGCCCGCCGATACAGCCCGTTCGGGCGTTCGTGAGTCGGTCCCCGTCCATCGTCGCGCGCGTCTCGCCCGTGGCCGCGTCGGTGACGTGGACCTGTGCGCGGACGGTCGGTAGACCCCGGTCGGGGTTCGACGGGTGGACCGTCGCCACCTTCGTCGTGAACGTCGCGGCGCTGTGAATCGCGGCCGGCATCACCAGCGCCGTCCCGGCTGTGTCGCCCTCGCCGACGGGGAAGTGCGGGCGCGGGGGGCGTTCGACCGCGCCGCGACCCTGTTTCACGAACGCCTCCTCGACGACCGGGAGGAGGTCTGCGAGCGAGAGAACCCGTGCGAGGTCGTCGTCCGAGAGGATGCGCATACGGTGCACTCTCGTGGGCGGATGGTGAACGTTTCTCCGCACGCCGCCGTCCCTCTCGGCACCGTCGCCGCCTGCGGGCGCACAACGTTCATGCCCCTCGCCCCTCGATACCGTCCGTGCACGTCGTCGTCTGTGGCGGTGGTGTCGTCGGCCTCGCCGCCGCCCACTCGCTCGCCCGACGCGGCGCGGAGGTGACCGTCTGTGAGGCCGGGTCGCTCGGCAGCGGCAACACCGACCGCTCCGCCGGCGGCATCCGTGCGCAGTTTTCGACGCCCGTGAACGTCGACCTCTCGCTCGCCTCGATGGACGTGTGGAACGCCTTCGAGGAGCGGTTCGGCGTCGACATCGCCTACCGTCGCTCGGGCTATCTGTTTCTCGCCCGGACCGAAGGGACGGCCGAGCGGTTCCGCGCCCAGGTCGCGATGCAGAACGACCGGGGCGTACCGAGCGAGTATCTCTCGCCGGCGGAGGCACGCGAACGCTGCCCCGAACTCCGGGCCGAGGAGTTCGTCGGGGCGACGTACTCGCCCACGGACGGGTTCGCCGACCCACACCTCGCGCTCCAGGGGTTCTCGGGTGCCGCCACGGAGGCGGGAGCCGACGTCCGAACGAAGACGCCGGTGACCGGCATCGAAGTTGAGGCGACCGGTGACGAGGTGACGGCCGACGTTCGCGTCGAGACGCCCGACGAGACGCTCGCCGCCGATGTCTTCGTCAACGCCGCGGGGGCGTGGGCGCGGCGCGTCGGGGCGATGGCCGGCGTCGACCTCCCCATCGCCCCGCGGCGACGACAGGTCGCCGTCGTCGCGCCCGAGACGCCCGTTCCGGAGTCGGTCCCGCTCACCATCGACCTCGACACGGGGTCGTACTTCCGCCCCGAACGGGAGCGACAGGCGCTCGTCGGCGGCCACTTTTCCGACGAGGACCCGGACGTCGACCCCGACGACTACGACACGGGAATGGACCTCGACTGGGCCGTCGAGGCCGTCGAACGCGCGGGGGAGACGGCGGGATACTTCGGCCCCGAGACGGGTATCGTCCGTGGCTGGGCCGGCCTCTACGCCGTCACCCCCGACCACCACCCTGTCGTCGAGGTGTCCCGGCCCGGCGTCGTGACGGCCGCTGGCTTCTCCGGGCACGGCTTCCAGCACTCGCCCGCGACGGGGCAACTCGTGGCCGAACTCTGTCTCGACGGCGAGGCGTCGCTCCTCGACGTCACCTCCCTCTCGCGTGACCGGTTCGACCGCGACGAGGGGCGGGACGAGCGCAACGTCGCCTGATTCCGTTCCCGGCGGGTGGGAACGACCGCCCGGAGCTATGCTGTCAGCCCGTCGACTCTCCGGTGGCCATGACGCTCAAAGACGTCGCCATCAGAGGCGTAGAGACCGCGGGACCGGACGCCACCGTCCCCGTCCTGGCGAACACGATGGACGAGAAAGGGGTCGGAAGCGTCGTCATCACCGAGGAGAACCGGGTGGTCGGCATCGTCACCGACCGCGACATCGCGCTGACGCTGGCGCGCGAGACCGACCCGACCACGCTCACCGCCGCGGACGTGATGACGCCCGAACCGCTGACGATGCCTCCCGACGCCGGCCTCCTCGAACTCACAGAGCGGATGGACGTCGAGAGCGTCCGCCGCGTCCCCATCGTCGACGACAACGGCATCATCGTCGGCATCGTCACCCTCGACGACCTCGTCCGCCTGCTGTCGGTCGAACTGGACCACCTCGCCGCCATCATCGCGGCCGAGTCGCCCTGAGTCCGGAGACGACTGCTGCGGGAACACCCAGTGGGTCGCGGGCGCAGACGACCCGCCCGTGTGTCGCGCGGCCCACGCACCCGTTTCCGCCGCGAGAGCACTCCCGACTCGCCCCTCCCCTGGACGAGCGCGTCCTCGGCGCGACCCGGACGCTCCGACGGGCACTCACAACGTTTTTGTCCGCGCGACGTTCCCTCACACACATGGCGCTCGAACCCCACGCGCGGCGCACCGCTCCCCAGCCACCGGAAACGGGGTTCGGCTTCTTCTTCGCGGGCTGACCGTCGACTGTCGGTGGACCCCGCTCGCGTCCGAGGGGACGCGACGGGCGAAACCGACGCGCTCGCCCGGCGGGCCGGCACGCGCCGGTCACGACCCGCAACGGCTAACTGACGACCGGACGCTCCCACATCCAACGACGACGCGATACATGACACGCACACTCCCGGAAGCTCAGCACGCGGTCCTCACGACCGCGTCGGCAGACGACGCACAGACCATCGACGAACTCGCCCGAGAGACGGGCCTGAAGCCGGAGACGGTCACCGGTGCGGCCTTCGAACTCGAAGACGACGGCCTCGTCACGGTCGACGAGTCCGTCGCCGTCGACTACACCCTTACCGACGAGGGCGAGCGGTACGTCGACGAGGGCCTCCCCGAGGTCAGTCTCTACCGTGCCGCCGTCGACGCCGGCGCTCGCGACGACGCCGTCTCGATGGGGCAGGTCATCGGCGCGTCGGGACTCGACGGCGGCGCGGTGGACGTCGCCCTCGCGAACCTCGCGCGCAAGGGCTACGGTCGCATCGACAGCGGCCAACTCTCCGCGAGCGACGCGGACCCCGACGCGGATCCCGAGGCCGCCGCGCTGGCGGCACTCGCCGACGGCGACGCCGAGGACGTCGACGCCACGGTCCTCGACCAGCTCGAATCCCGCAACCTCGTCGAACGACACGAACGCACGGTCAGGTCCGTGACACTGACCGATGACGGCGTCGACGTTGTCATGCTGGAGGGCGTCGAGGTGGCGGAGACGGTCGACCGACTCACGCCCGAGTTGCTGACCTCCGGCGAGTGGCGCGACGTCGAGTTCACGGCGTACAACGTCGAGGCGGACGCGCCCCAGGTTCGGGGCGGGAAGACGCACATCCTGCGACAGACGGCCGAGCGCGTGAAGGACGTGCTGGTGGGGATGGGTTTCGAGGAGATGGACGGGCCGCACGCCGACGCCGAGTTCTGGATCAACGACTGCCTCTTCATGCCGCAGGACCACCCCGCCCGGACCCACTGGGACCAGTTCGCCCTCGACGTTCCGCCTATGTCCGACCTCCCTGCGGACCTCGTTGAGCGCGTCGAGTCGGCACACCGGGACGGCATCGGCGAGGACGGCGACGGCTACCACTCGCCGTGGACCGAGGAGGTGGCACGTGAGGTCGACCTCCGCGGCCACACCACGTCGCTGTCGATGCGGTACCTCTCGGGCCACGAGGTCGGTGAACTGGAGCCTCCCCAGCGGTACTTCTCCGTCGAGAAGGTGTACCGGAACGACACGCTCGACCCGACGCACCTCCTGGAGTTCTTCCAGATCGAGGGGTGGGTGATGGCCGAGGACCTCTCGGTCCGCGACCTGATGGGGACGTTCACGGAGTTCTACAGCCAGTTCGGTATCACGGACATCCAGTTCAAACCGCACTACAACCCCTACACGGAGCCGTCGTTCGAACTCTTCGGGAAGCATCCCGAGACGGGCGAACTCATCGAAATCGGCAACTCCGGGATGTTCCGCGACGAGGTGTTGCGACCGCTCGGTGTCGAGTGCGACGTGATGGCGTGGGGGCTCGCCCTAGAGCGGCTACTCATGCTCATCTACGGCTTCGACGACATCCGTGACGTCCACGGGACGCTGTGTGACCTGGACCTCCTGCGGGAGACGGAGGTGCTGTACTGATGCCCGTCGTCGACGTCTCCCTCGAAGAGCTCCAGCGACTCACCGGCGAGGAGAAGTCCGAGGAGGAGTTCAAAGAGGACCTGTTCGCGCTCGGTCTCGAGTACGAGGGCGAGACCGAAGACGGCAAGATGCAACTGGAGTTCGGCCCCGACCGGCTCGACCGTCTCTCCGTCGAGGGCGTCGCCCGGTCGCTGCGGTACCAGTACGGTTCGGATAGGGGAGTCACCATCCCGAAGACGAACGACGCCGACTGGACCATCGAAGTCGACGCGTCGGTCCCCGACGAACGGCCGTACGTCACGGGCGCCATCGTGCGAGGGCTCGACCTCGACGAGGCCGGCCTCGAGTCGCTCATCCAGCTCCAGGAGAAGCTCCACGCGACGATGGGCCGCAAGCGCGCGAAGGGCGCCATCGGCATCCACGACCTCGCGATGGTGAAAGGCGAGGTACTCGACGAGACGAACGCGGGCAACTCCATCACCTACCGGGGCGTCGACCCCGACGGCGACCGCTTCGTCCCGCTCGACTCCGACGCCGAGTTGACGCCGGGAGAGGTGCTCGAACGACACGCCACGGGGAGGAAGTACGCCGACCTCGTGAGCGAGTACGAGCGATACCCGGCCATCTACGACGAACTCGGCCTGTTCTCGTTCCCCCCGGTCATCAACGGCCGCCGGACGGAGGTCGACACCGAGTCGCGGGAACTGCTCGTCGAACTCACGGGGACGGACCAGTGGACCATCGACCGGATGTGTACCATCATCTGCTACGCGCTCTCGGCGCGAGGGGCGACCATCGAGGAGGTCGACGTCGAGTACGCCGACGGGGCACAGACACCCGACGACGGGGCGAGTCTGGTTCGCCCGGACTTCTCGGTCGACCGGAAGACGGTCTCACACGACCGCATCGAGTCGATGCTCGGCGTCGAACTCGACGCCGACGAGGTGGTGGACCTCTTCGAGCGCTCGGGCCTCGACGCGACGTACACCCTCGGCGACGCAGTCGAGTACGAGGTGGAGATCCCACCTTACCGCGTCGACGTGCTCCACCCGCTCGACCTCGTCGACGACGTCGGACGGGCGTACGGGTTCAACGAACTGGAGCCGAAGTATCCCGACGTCTCGACGGTGGGCGGGCGACACGAGCGCTCTCGACTGGAGAACGTCGCCCGCTCCTCGCTCGTGGGACTCGGCTTCGAGGATCTGCTGAACTTCCACATGATCTCGGCGGCGGAGAACTACGACCGGATGCGCCTCGCCGAGGGTGACGACGCTCTCGGCGGCGGGGCGGCGGTGACCATCACCGAACCTTACAGCGAGGACTACACCATGCTCCGGACGTGGGCGCTCCCCTCGCTCGTGATGGTGCTGGAGAACAACACCCACCGGTCGTATCCGCAGGACCTCGCCGAGATCGGTCTCGTCGCCCACGAGGACGACGCCGAACCGACACGCGTCCACGAGGGACGACACGTCGCCGGCGTCCTCGCCCGCCACGACGCGACCTACGAGGACGCGAAGGCGCGCCTGGCCGCCCTCTGCCGCGACTTCGACGTCAACCTGGAGACGCCGGCGACCGACCACCCCTCGTTCATCCCCGGCCGCGCCGCGGATGTCGTCGTCGACGGCGACCCGGTCGGCGTCGTCGGCGAGTTCCACCCCGAGGTGCTGGTCGAACACGACCTCGAACTCCCCGTCGCGGGCTTCGAGTTCGAACTCGACGCACTGCGGTAGGTCGCCTCGAGGGGTCGTCCCGGGCGGCTACGACCCCGGACACCCGGTCTGCCAGACGGCGTCGGGGTCGAACCCCGGACGGGTGACCTCGACCGGGCCGTAGTCGAACCGGAGCGTCACGGTCGCCGTCGCCGTCTCCCCGCCTCGTGCGACTCGAATCCGGTGTCTGACCCGCTGGAGGCGGTGCGTCTCGGCGTCGAACCGGGCGCGCGTGGTGACGTCCCGGACGTTCCCGCCGCCGAACGCCGCCCCGCCGACACCCCGGTCGCCGTCTGCCCGCAGTTCCGCGCCGGTCGGCCGGGCGGTGACGACGACGGACCCGTCACCCGTCCCGTTCCAGTAGACGCTCGTCGCCTCGAGGAGCGCGAGTTGCCGGCCGATCGGCGTGTGGTCCAGCCATGGCGTCGACGTCGACGCCGACAGGTTCTGCCGGCCCCAGCCGATTCGCGCACACTCGGTGTAGCGCGTGTGGTTGTCGAGGTAGACGCCCCGGGTGGCGTCCTCGGCTCGCGTCGTCGCGTTCAGCCGTCTGTCCCGCACGTCCACCCGGCCCGCGCCCGCGACGGAGACCGACCGTGCGTCCTCGCTCTCGACCCGCCCGCGGAGGGCGAACCGATAGCCGTCGACCGCCGCGGTGGCCGACCTGCTCGCGTCGATTGCTTCGACGGCGCGTTCGTCGCTCGGCGGCCGGTCGGGGCCGAACAGCCCGAGACAGCCACTGGTGAGGAGGAGCACGGCGACGAGGAGCGGGAGGGCACGCGCGGACCGCATCGGCCCGCGGCTTCTCACGGTCCCGGGATATGTCTTCGGGGCACGGTCGTCGTCACGCTCACGCCCCGCGCAACGCCCGCACCGTCCCGTCGTGGGTCGTGTACACCAGGTCGTCGGCGACGGCAACTCGTGGACCGAGGTCGGCGGCCGCCCGGCTCCACCGACGACTCCCGTCTTCGGGGTCGAAACAGTGGAGTTCCCCGCCGGCTTGCACCAGCACCGTCTCCCTCGCCACGACGGGACGGCCCGCGAGGTCGCCCGGGAGGGGCACCTGCCCTCGGTCGTCCCGTCGGTCAGCGAGAGGGCGTACAGTTCGGGCTCAGGGTGCTCGGCGGCGACGTAGAGGTGGTCGGCGCCGCCCGCGAGCGTCACCGGGGAGTAGGCGTCGAGGTGTGCGGACCACCGCCGGTCGTACCCTCCGTAGTCGAGGACGGCGGACTCGACTTCCCCGAACATCGGGTCCACCGCGAACACGGTCCCGTCGAGGGCGAACCGCTCGGCTATCATGTCGTTTCCCCGACCGTCGGGGCGTCTGTCCCCCGCGAACCGCCCGGTGTCGACGGCGAACGTCCACGGCTCCTCCCAGTGTGTGCCCGTCGAGACGAACACGTGGTCGTCGCTGGCGAACAGAGGCGACTGCCAGGGCGTCCCGAGGTCCGCACGCCAGCGCCGGTCCCCGTCGAGACCGCGGGCGACGAGGGCCGGTCCGTCCGCGCCGACGGAGTACACGCCGTGGCTGGCGACGAGGAGGTCGCTCCGTCCGGGAGTCTCGACCCGCTCCACCGAGCCCCCGCCGCCGGCCTCGAGGACGACGACGGCTCCCGGGGTCGGCACGTAGAGTCGGCCGTCGACTACCCGCGGTGTGGCCGCCGAGGGACCGACGACCTCGCGCCACTGCTCGGCTCCCGTTCGCGCGTCCAGCGCCCGGACGGCCCCGTCGTTTCCTCCGACGTACACGGTTCCATCGGCGACAGCGAGGTCAGAGAGCGACGTCTCGAACGAGACGCTCCACAGCTCCGTCGGCGGGGTGGTCGGCCCGGCGGCCTCGGCCGTGTAGTTGCTCAGGCCACTGTCGTGGGCCGGCATCGGCCACGCCGCGTCGACGCTGTCGGGGACGGCGCTGCCGTCCGACCGGGCCGTCGTCCTCGTCGCACCACCCGTCTGCTCGGTCGTCGTTTCGGCCGTCGGGGTGGTCGCCACCGTCGTCGGCCCGCCGGTCCGTGCGTCCGTCCCACGCCGGGTCGAACACCCCGCACCGGCTAGCGTCCCGAGGGTCGCGAGGAACGCGCGTCGGTTCACTGTAATCGAGCTACTCGGTGGAGCGGTAAGTGTCTCGTGTCGCTCGGACTGCCGCGTCCGCCTGCCGGTCGTGGACGAAACGAAGCGCCTACCACGTGGGGCCGACCACACCGTGGTATGGCGCGCGAGACGGCCAGAGCGAGCCTCTACGCTGGCGTCCTCCTCGTGGTCGTGGGACTGCTGGCGTGGGCGACAGGTCGACCGTTCGTCTTCCCGAGCCTCGGCCCCTCGGGGTACGCGCTGGCGACCGTCTCCGCCGAGGAAGCCTCCCCGCGGCGGGTCGTCGGCGGACACGTCGTCGGCGTCGGTGCCGGCCTGCTGACGTACCACGCCGTCGCGTCGGGACTCCTCATCACGACGACCGCTCCGGCCTTCTCGCTCTCACAGCTCAGACTGGTCGCCAGCGGCGTCGTCGCCGTCGTCCTCACGACTGCGGCCATGCTCCGAACCGACCTCGTCCACCCGCCGGCCTGCGCGACGACGCTCATCGTCGGACTCGGCCTGCTCTCTTCGGCCGTCGAAGCGGCCATCGTCGTCGTCTCCGTCGTGGTCCTCGTGGCTGTCGACACGGTCCTCCGCCCGGCGATGGGTCCCCTCTCGACCGAGTGAACCGGGCGACTCCCCGGTAGATTCCCGAGAGTAATAATTTTACATACTGGTATTATAATTGGATATTTATTGATAAACTCCGAAAAGACTACCTTCCCGACCCGTCTCTACTCGGGTATGCCCCGTGACGCACACTTCGACACCCGCGCCGTGGCCCACGGTGAGGGCCGCCGTCGGATGGTCGGCGAGGACGTCGTCGTCCCCATCCACCTCACCTCCACCTACGAGATTCCCGACATCGACCCCGACGCGAGTCTGGAGGAGTTAGACCCCGACGCGGGCGAGTACCTCTACTCGCGGCTCTCGAACCCGACGCGGAACGCCCTCGAACACCGACTGGCCTCGCTCGAGGGCGGCCAGCACGCCATGGCGTTCGCCTCGGGGACGTCGGCCATCGTCGCGACGGTGATGGGGTGTGTCGAACCCGGCGACCACGTCGTCGCGTTCGAGGACCTGTACGGCGGGACGAAGACGATGCTCTCGCGACTGTTCGCGGAACGCCTCGGCGTCGACGTCTCGTTCGTCGACGCGCGCGCCCCCGAGAACGTCGCCGCCGCCCTCAGCGACGAGACGAGTCTGGTGTGGATGGAGACGCCGACGAACCCGCTCATGCGCCTCTGCGACGTCGAGGTCATCGCTGACCTCGCACACGACGTCGGCGCGGTACTCGGCGTCGACAACACCTTCGCGAGTCCCGTCCTCCAGCGGCCACTCGAACTCGGGGCCGACGTGGTCGTCCACTCGACGACCAAGTACCTCAACGGCCACTCCGACTCGCTCGGGGGTGCAGTCGTCACCGACGACGCCTGCCTCGCCGACGAAATCGGCTTCCTCCAGCAGGTCGGGATGGGGAGCGTCCTCTCGCCGTTCGACGCGTTCCTGACGCTCCGCGGCGTGAAGACGCTCCCCCTCCGGATGGAGCGTCACGAGGCCAACGCCCACGCCATCGCAGAGTTCCTCGCTGACCACCCCCGCGTGACCCAGGTGTACTACCCCGGCCTGCCCTCCCACCCACAGCACGACCTGGCCGCCCGGCAGATGGACGGCTTCGGCGGGATGCTCTCGTTCGAGGTGGACGGGGACCTCGACGACGTGGCGACGTTCCTCGGGTCGCTCTCGGCGTTCCCGCTCGCGGTGAGTCTCGGCGGGGTGGAGAGCCTCATCGAACACCCCGCGACGATGACGCACTCGCCGCTCACGCCGGAGGACCGCGCCGCACTCGGTATCACGGACTCGCTCGTCCGGGTGTCGGTGGGCGTCGAGAACGTCGACGACCTGATCGCCGACCTCGACACGGGACTCGCGGCGCTCCGGTGAGGCGCCCCGCGCCCTCTCGCGGCGGGACGGCCGGGTGAGCGCCGCGGACGGGAGTCGACGGGGACGACCGGCCGAGACGGGGCAACCGAGGTGTTTAACAGGCGCGCAAGCGGTAGACCCACCCGAAAATGCCGAGCGGAGAATACGACCCCGACACCGTCGAGGCGGCGTGGCAAGAGCAGTGGGTCCGAGAGGACACCTACGCCTACGACGGAGAGGCGGTAGACCCGAACACCGTCTTCTCCATCGACTCCCCGCCGCCGACGGTTTCGGGTAGCCTCCACTGGGGCCACGTCTACGGCTTCACGCTCCAGGACTTCGCCGCCCGGTTCAACCGCATGCGCGGGAACAGCGTCTTCTTCCCGTTCGGCTACGACGACAACGGCATCGCCTCCGAACGACTGACGGAGGACGAACTCGGCGTCCGTCACCAGGAGTACGACCGGCGCGAGTTCCAGGAGATGTGTCGCGAGGTCTGTCAGGAGTACGAGTCCGAGTTCACCGAGAAGATGCAGAGCCTCGGTATCTCCATCGACTGGGACGAGACGTACCAGACCATCTCGCCGGAGGTCCAGCGCATCTCTCAGCTCTCCTTCCTGGACCTCTACGAGCAGGGGCGGGAGTACCGCCAGCGGGCACCGACCATCTGGTGTCCCGAGTGCGAAACCGCCATCTCGCAGGTCGAGACCGAGGACGACGAACAGGCGAGTCACTTCCACGACATCGCGTTCGGGGTCGTCGAGGCCGACGACGACGAGGGATTACCGGAGACGTTCACCATCTCGACGACGCGGCCCGAACTCCTGCCGGCCTGCGTCTCGGTGTTCGTGCACCCGGACGACGACGAGAACCAGCACCTCGTGGGCAACCACGCCCGCATCCCGCTGTTCGGGCAGGAAGTCCCCATCCTCGCCGACGACCGGGTCGACATGGAGACCGGGTCGGGACTGGTGATGTGCTGTACGTTCGGCGACCAGACGGACATCGAGTGGTACCAGGCGCACGACCTCGACCTCCGCATCGCCATCGACGAGTCCGGCACCATGACCGAGGAGGCCGGCGAGTACGCGGGTCTCTCGGCCGACGAGGCGCGCGAGAGTATCGTCTCGGACCTCGCCGACGCGGGCGCGCTCCTCGACAAGCGCGCCATCACCCACACGGTGAACGTCCACGAACGCTGTGGGACGAGCATCGAGTTCCTCGTCGCCGAGCAGTGGTACATCGAACTCCTCGACAAGAAGGAGGAGTATCTCGAGGCGGGGCGGCAGATGGACTGGTACCCCGAGAAGATGTTCACCCGGTACAAGAACTGGATCGAGGGGCTCCAGTGGGACTGGTCCATCTCGCGGCAGCGCTCGTCGGGCATCCCGTTCCCCGTCTGGTACTGCGGCGAGTGCGACCACGCGGTGATGGCCGAACGCGACCAGTTGCCCGTCGACCCCCTCCAGGACGACCCGCCGGTGGGGCGCTGTCCGGAGTGCGGTCACGACGAGTTCGTCCCCGAGGACGACGTCTTCGACACGTGGGCCACCTCCTCGTTGACGCCGCTGATCAACGCCGGGTGGGAGTGGAACCCCGAGACCGAGGCGATGGAAGTCGAGCGCGAGGAACTCTACCCGGTGAACCTCCGCCCGCAGGGCCACGACATCATCTCTTTCTGGCTCTTCCACACCGTCGTCAAGTGTTACGAGCACACCGGTGAGGTGCCGTTCGACAGCGTGATGATCAACGGGATGGTGCTCGACGAGAACCGCGAGAAGATGTCCAAGTCCAAAGGAAACATCGTCGCGCCCGACGAAGTCGTCGAGAAGTACCCGGTCGACGCCGCGCGCTACTGGGCCGCCGGCAGTGCCATCGGCGACGACCTCCCGTACAAGGAGAAGGGTCTCCGCGCGGGCGAGAAACTCCTCCGCAAACTGTGGAACGCCTCGAAGCTCGTCGACTCGCTGACGCCGGACGACGAGGTGCAGGTGGCCCACGACGACCTGCAGGAACTCGACCGGTGGCTCCTGGCGTCACTCGACGAGGAGGTGGCGTACATCACGGAGCGACTCGACGCCTACGAGTTCTCGAAGGCGCGCGACCGCCTCCGGAGTTTCTTCTGGCACACGTTCTGCGACGACTACCTCGAAATCGCGAAACAGCGCATCCGCGAGGGCGAAGACGAGTCCGCCGCGTACACGCTACAGGTGGCTCACCGGCGGTTCCTGAAGCTGTTCGCCCCGTTCCTCGCACACATCACCGAGGAACTGTGGCGCGACATGCACGGCGACGGGAGCGTCCACCGCACGGACTGGCCGGAGCCACTCGGCCTGGAGGCGGACGTCGAGGCGGGCGAGACGGCGCTGGCCGTCGTGAGCGCCCTGCGTCGGTACAAGTCCGACAACCAGTTGTCGATGAACGCGACTCTCGACTCGGTCAGAGTGTACGGCGACGTCGCGGGCTTCGCCGGGGACATCCGGCGCGTGATGCACGTCGAGGAACTGGAGACGAGCGACGAGGAGCCACCCATCGAGTCGGTCGTGACCGGTATCGACCTCGACTACTCGCTCGTCGGGCCCGAGTTCGGCGGCAAGGTCTCGGACATCGACGCCGGCCTCGACGCCGGTGAGTACGAACTCGTCGACGGGACGCTCCGCGTCGCCGGCGTCGAACTCGACGCGGAGATGTTCACCGTCGAAGAGGAGCGTCGGTACACCGGGTCGGGCGAGATGGTCGAAGCCGAGGACGCGGTCGTCATCGTCCAGTAGTCGCGCGAATCGCGCAGTCGCGTCCGGCCTCTGCCCTCGCGCTCGTTCGTGTCCCGTCGTCGACCGTCGCGTTTCGCTTCGAGCGAGCGGTTTCGTCTCGTTCGAGCGGACGGCCTAGAGGTCGACGCCGACCGCCTCGGAGACGTGGTCGAAGCCGTCGCTCTCGAGTCGTTCCAGCAGTCCCCGGTTGATGTCCCGCGCGACGGTCGGACCCTCGTAGACGAGCGCGGTGTACAACTGGACGACGTCCGCGCCCGCACGAATCTTGGCGTAGGCGCCGTCGGCGTCCGAGACTCCCCCAACACCGACGACCGGTACGTCGGTCCGCCGCGCGACGAACTTCACGAACCCCGTCGCGGTGTGCTCGATGGGCTTCCCCGAGAGGCCGCCGCGTTCGGCCTGCTCGGGCGAGCGGAGGCTCGCCGGTCGCGACGTGGTCGTGTTCGTCGCGATGACCCCGTCGAGTGCCAGGTCGTCGACGACGGCGAGCGCCTCCTCCACTGCCGCCTCGGGGAGGTCCGGTGAGAGCTTCACGAGGAGGGGACGAGCGCCCGCGTCGAGGAGGGTGCCGAGAATCGCTTCGAGCGCGTCGCGGTGCTGGAGTTCACGGAGACCGGGTGTGTTCGGGCTGGAGACGTTGACGACGCTGTAGTCGACCCACTCCCCACAGCGCTCGAACGTGTAGCGGTAGTCGTCCGGGGCCTCGTCGAGCGGTGTAACCTTCGACTTCCCGATGTTGAGACCGACCGGCACGCCCGGGAGCGCCGCGCGCGAGAGCCGGTTGCCGACGACGTCGGCACCGTGGTTGTTGAAGCCCATCCGGTTGACGATGGCGCGGTCCTCGCGGAGCCGGAACATCCGGGGCTTCGGGTTGCCCGGCTGCCGTTCGGCGGTCACACCGCCGACCTCGACGTGGCCGAAGCCGAGCGCGGCCAGCATCCCGGGGAGTTCGGCGTTCTTGTCGAAGCCGGCCGCGACGCCGACGGGGTTCGGGAACGACTGTCCGAAGGCGGTGGTCGCCAACCGTGCGTCGTCGACGCGGAGGCGCTCGCACGCGACGCGTTCGACGGGCGTCCCCTGCGTGGCACGTAACAGGCTCGTTCCGACGCCGTGGGCCGTCTCCGCTGGCAGTGCGAACAGCGCTGGTCGAACGACGTCGTAGAGGCTCATCGACCACCTGCTCGCGCCCAGCGCGACCTCTCCGCTCGCCCGACCTGTAACTCTCGTATCACAACCAAGTCAGAAGTCGTGTTCCACGTCGTCCGGGTCCGCCTTCTGGATGATGATCTTCCCATCTCTGACGCGGACGAACACCTCGTCACCGATCTCCATGCCCGCGACGGTGAGTTCGTCCTCGTGGAGATTGAGGTGCACGTTGTGGTACTCGCCGTTCTCGTCTTTGGCGCCACTCGGGCTGAGCTTCTTTTTCCGGACCATCGGGGGTGTCTACCCGATGCTTCGACATAGGATATACATAAGTGTTGTCTACGTCGGGAGGTAACTACCTGGCAGCCAACCGTGAATTTCCCGCCGTTTCGGCCGGCAACCCGTGCGTTTCGTCGACCCAGAAGTTTCCCCTGTCACGGCCGCCAGCAGGAGCGACTGGCTCGTGGATCGGCGAGTAGCAAGAGTATAGTCGTTCGCGCGAGCACCCACGCACGCGCGGCCAACACCCGGTCCGACCTCACGCGCGACGCGCGGGATGACTGACCGACCTCCAGCCGCGTCACAGTTCTGTCCAGTGTCGACTCGACTACGAGTCCGTTCGCGCAGGGACCGTGGTACGCTCTCTCGCCCGTTTATGATGGAGTGTCCCGTGAAACCGAGTGACGTAGCGGCGGTGCTTCGACGGCCTTTTATGTTCCCCCGGCGTTCGAGATAATGCGAAGGACGCACCCGGGTCACGCCGGGTGTGTCGGCATCCCCCCGGACT